>CAZTLI010000242.1:0-8132 GCA_964614375.1 uncultured Anaerolineaceae bacterium | reverse complement strand
CAGTATTCTTGTCAATCTCGGTGTATTGTTTATATTCAAATATTTCAACTTTTTTGCTGAGTCTTTCTCCGCTTTGTTGGGGATAAATTCGCCCTTATTAGAAGTGCTGCTGCCTGTTGGGATTTCGTTTTATACATTTCAGTCAATGTCATACACCATTGATGTATATCGGGGCGAGATTGAGCCGGAGACTCATTTAGGCATTTTCGCCACATTCATCGCTTTTTTCCCACAGCTTGTCGCCGGGCCGATTGAACGTGCCAGAAATATGCTGCCACAATTCCGAGAGCGGGTGGATTTTGATTATGATCGGGCGGTGGATGGGCTTCGTCTGGTGCTCTGGGGCGCATTCAAAAAAGTGGTCATTGCAGATCGTTTGGCGGTGTATGTCAATACGGTCTATAACCAACCCGAACACTATAGTGGCAGTGTATTAATTGTGGCGACAGTGTTTTTCGCTGTGCAGATTTACTGCGATTTTTCAGGGTATTCTGATATTGCGATTGGGATAGCCAGAGTATTGGGCATACGCTTGATGGATAATTTTCGCCAGCCCTATTTCTCGCAATCTATTCGAGAATTCTGGCGAAGTTGGCACATATCGCTGTCTACCTGGTTTCGCGATTATTTGTACTTCCCCCTCGGCGGCAATCGTGCGTCTCAGGCGCGTGTTCTGTTCAATCTAATGATCGTATTTGTCGTGAGTGGATTGTGGCACGGTGCAAACTGGACATTCGTCATCTGGGGCGCGATACATGGCTTGTTTATTGGTATAGAAGTTATGCTGCAACGAAGATGGGGAGGACGTGTCGCCGCCGCAATGCCGAGACTCCTTAAAGTGGCATTGACTTTTACCGTGGTCTGTTTTGCGTGGATATTCTTCCGCGCGAATTCGCTGCCAGACGCGCTGTATGTGGTCACGCACCTGTTGCCGCTGAGCGGAGATGCCAATCTGTACGCGCCATTTGCGGGCAGCATAATGGGCGCAGCCGGTGAATTTGCATTGGCATGGGGATTAATATTGGTGCTAATCATTGTCGATGCGATCGATGAGCGCTGGCAACTGCAATCTGTGTTACAAAATAGTCCGATGGTTGTACGCTGGGTATTGTATTATGTTGTCTTGGGATTTATCTGGATTTCACTGGCTTCTCTGGGCGAAAATGCGGCGTTTATCTATTTTCAATTTTAGTTGACGGGCGGGTTGTGTGAAACGGATTGTACTTAAACTCGTTGTGTTTATCCTGCCGCTTGGCGTGGTTTTGACCAGTGTGTATCTGGGCGATGTACTGCCGATTGAGTGGATTGTTAACTGGCAAGCTGGTGATGCCAATGTATTATATGGGCCGCGTTTTGAACTGCACCAAAAGACCTATCTCTATAGGATCATGTCAGTCAATCAACGTGAACCAGATGTTATCATTTTGGGATCATCGCGGGCAATGATGCTGCGCGCGCCGGTATTTCGGGATACGGTGACCTTTTATAACGCCGCCGGCCCGGATTGGCGCGTACTTGATATCGTGAACTTTTACAGTGAAATAGAACCTTCTGCCATACCGGAGCTTGTATTCTTAAGTGTTGATCAACCCTGGTTTAATCCTGATTATGCGGATGCGCTGCACTTTGATCCGTCATCGCCAGTGAATTATTGGAATTTAGTAACGTATGGGATTTCGGTTTTTCCGTCCGATGTAACAAATGGGATACTGACCTTCAATCCGTTCATTGTGTATCAAGAACCGATCCATCAATCGTTATCGCTCGGGTTTGGTGCTCAGCAGGGTTATGGTTACCGCAACGATGGAAGTGTTCAACGGTCTCATCTTATTGCAGACTATGACACATATTCGCAGGGACGTTTGGAACGGGATTGGAATGCACTACTTAATCGGAGTGAGCATTTCGTTTCGGGCGGCGACATCGCCGAAGGTCGTTTCAACCGCCTCGAAAACATCCTGATATGGGCACGAGAACACGGGACGATTGTGATTGGTTATTCACCGCCATTCGCGCCAGATTTCTATGAGGTCATGATGAGCAGCGGGGATTATGCGTACATTGAACAGGCAACCGTGCGATTACGCGCATTGTTTGCAACCTATGGCTTTGCCTATTTTGACTATACCAATCCTGCATCTTTGGGAGTCGTGCAGGAAGATGATTTTTGGGATGGATGGCATATGTCAGAACGGCTTATGGTGCAATTGATCCTGCGGATTTATCGCAATCTTCCCGATACATTGAGTGAATATATCGATTCAGCTTATCTGGAACAGACATTGACTCAATCCAGAGAGCCACATGATTATTTTGGCGCGGATTGGGACACATAAAGCGCGCATGACTGTAATACAGGACGCCTTACGGGAAGCTGCCACTCGTTTTACTGCATCCGACTCAGCCAATTTCGATGCACAGGTCTTGTTGGCGGCAATATTAGATGTCAATCGGGCTTATCTGCTGGCCTATGGTGAGCGTGAACTCACGCCGGAACAACACGCCCGGTATCAGGCGTGGATTGCGCGGCGGGCACAGGGCGAACCCATCGCTTATATCCTCGGTAAGCAGGCATTTTATGACCGCGAATTTATCGTCTCGCCAGCGGTGCTGATTCCACGCCCGGAGACTGAACTGCTGCTGGAACAGGCGCTGGACTTTACACTGGCAAAGTCGAATTGTGCTGTGGTTGATGTCGGCACGGGCAGCGGCGCATTAGCGGTGACATTAGCGGCGCACCGACCTGATGCGGTAGTCTATGCGGCAGACATCAGTCCAGCGGCGCTGGCGATTGCGCGGCAAAACGCGCTGGCGAACGATGTTCCTGTCAAATTTATAGAAGGTGATTTACTGCTGCCATTGATTGCTGCAAACTTAAGAGTCGATGTCGTGATGGCGAATTTGCCGTATATTACGACTGTTGATTTAGCCCAACTGGAAGTCGGTAAACACGAACCGCATCTGGCACTCAATGGCGGTACAGATGGATTGGACGTAATCCGGCGCTTATTGGCACAACTGCCACAGGTTGCAAATGAGGGTGCATTGGTGCTGCTGGAAATTGGTGCGGATCAAGGTGAATCAGCCCAGCAAGCAATTCGAGGCATAACGGGTGCTCAGGACATCACGATATTGAAAGATTATGCGGGTCATGACCGGATTGCGCGATTTATCTATCAGGCTAATGCAAAGATGGAGGTTTAATGAGCACTATCGACACGTTGCAACCCTTGATTGGCACCTGGGTGGGCGAAGGCACGGCAGACTATCCCACGATTGACCGCGTGACCTATCTGGAACAATTAACCATTCTGCCAGAGAAAGGTGGCACGCTGCTGCATTATGACCAGCAAACATGGTACAGCGATTCCGGTGCGGCGCTGCATCACGAAAGCGGGTTCTTTCGTCCGTTAGACGCTGATCAGATTGAACTGGTCAATGCCCAGAACAACGGGCGTGTCGAAGTATTGAAGGGTACGGTGCTGCTGGAAAATGGTCGCATTACCCTCCGTCTTGATAGTGCGGCATTTGCCAACGACCCGCGGATGGTACAGTCGCGCCGGGTGTTTGTGCTCGACGCCGATACCTTGCGCTATCATCAGTCGATGGCGACGCAAATAACGCCAGAAATGCAGACACATTTAGTCTCGACGTTAAACCGACAGATGTAGAAGGATAGTTTGGCTGAATTTATGCTGGCGGGCTATAATGCCTCCGCAGCGAGAAAAGGGGTGCATCGGTGGCGATTGACTTCAACCCGGATGGCAAGAAAACGCTTCTGTCGATTGATGGTGGTGGCACACGCGGCATTATCACGCTGATGATGCTGGACAAACTCGAACACGATACAGGTAAACCCTGTTACGAGTTATTTGATTATATCAGCGGCACGAGTGTGGGCGCGATCATCGCAGGCGGTATCGCAGTGGGTAAGACAGCGGCGGAGCTGCTGACGATTTTTGAGCAATTCATTGATGATGTGTTCAATTTCAATGTGCTGCGTTTTGTGTTCCGGCACGGTTTTCGTTATCTATACCCGAAAGATAAACTTCGGCAGCTGCTGTTGGATAATGGTGGCGATAAAAAACTGCGCGATGTGCCACACGGTCTGTTGATTACGATCAAAGATATGGGACGGGCCGAGACGATTTTCTTCACGAACACAGGGCCAGGTGCCGCCGTCACACAGGATTTTACACTGGCGGACGTGATTGATGGCAGCTTATCCGCACCTGTCTATTTTGAGCCAGTGGGCGATGCGGTAGACGGTGGTGTCGGGGTGTACGGCAATACGTGCTATGTATCCAGTGTCGAGGCGATGGACTATCTTTCACAGACTAACCCGGATTGGCGCGATGGCAATGTCATCCATCTATCCTTCGGGACGGGTCTGCCTGTGAATGCTATTCCGCGCGGGCAAGCCCGTACCTGGCTGCCTTTTCATTGGCCTCTGTGGATTGTCAATGAGTTATTGGACGAAGCCTCAGAAATCAATGTCAATATCACCCGGCGTCATTATGGCAGTCGGATGGATTTCCGCCGTTATCAGGTTGCGTTGCAAGATGAGATTGTGACGGCTGAACTGGGCATCACGATTCCGGGCGGGATGAAGTCCAACGACCTTAATCTTGACTCGGCAAGCCGACAGCAGGTGGAATTGATGAAAGCCATCGGCAGGGCATTTGCCGCCAATCTGGATTTCACACAGACAGGCGACTCGCTGCGTCAGAATCCGCCGCCGGGTTATGGCGGTGTGTTTTACCCCTCGCGGAGACCGCCGCTTACACCCACGGCGCTGCGTCAGATGTTTGATGGGCGTGTTTGAGGCCGATGACATCTTCGGTGGCTTCGGCGAGCAGCACCGGATGCCGTTCGGTGTGATAACGGAAGTGCAGATGATAGAAGACCGTCTTGGCGAGCAATGTGCCACCCACGACGACGATGTGGGTATCATTGGGCAGAAACAGCGGCGGGATGCGGTCAATAAATTCTGGCACGTCGGCGTTTCTGGTCTGGACATGCGTCATATCAAGCACCAGTATCATCGGCGATGATGCGCTATTGATGCGCGTCACCCCCTGATATAATGTCTGTTCGTAAACCTGCCAATCCCACTCGGCACTAAATTTATAGGTGATGGTGTTATCGGTTTCTGTGTACCGCGTGATGTTTGTAATCACTGTGTAGCCTCCATAATGAGTTTGAGATGAAAGAACCGCGTATTCTTCCTGTTGCCGATGCTGACGCTGTCGCCTTTGCGGTGGATGTGCTGCGGCGTGGTCAGCTTGTTGTTGTCCCTACCGATACGGTCTATGGCCTCGTTTGCTATCCATTTGATGGGACGGCGATTGACCGTGTGTTTGCTGCAAAAGGTCGCCCACCAGATAAAGCCTTACCGGTCTTGCTGAGTGATGTGGATGCTGTGGGGCAAGTGGCTGCGGATGTCCCCTCTCTGGCATTCACATTGATGCAGCGCTTCTGGCCCGGTGCATTGACCTTGACAGTCCCCAAACATCGCAATCTACCTGATAATCTCACGGCCTATCCAACCATTGCCGTCCGCGTCCCCAATCATGATGGCTGCCGCGCATTGTGTCGTGCAGCGGGTGGTGCGTTGGCGGCGACCAGCGCCAATCGTTCTGGTGGTGAAAATCCGACTACGGTGCATGAGGCCGCTGATCAATTAGGTGATGCGGTCGCCCTCTATCTTGATGGGGGTGTCACACCGGGCAATTTGGCCTCTACTGTGCTCACCATTCAGGATGATCAGTGGGCGATTGTCCGGCGTGGCCCGGTCACCGAAGCGATGATTACCGCGGCGCTCAAACCGGTTTAGTACGATGTGCCCAGTGCCCGCATCCGCATTTGAATAAACGGTGTACTGCTGGTCTGTCGATTGAGCATCTTGCGGGCGGCATCAATCGAATCGGTGATCACCAAACGGGTGGCGGCTTTACGGTCAATGCGACGCAGCATATCAACTAAAATGTGTGCGCTTTCGCGATTGCTAACCACGACGATGCTGCCGCGATTGGCTGGTAGCACCGAGATCCAACGCCGGAAGTGTATCACCGCGCCATTGGGGAGTTCTGCACTTTTACGCAAATCGAACAAAGCGTCAACAGTGTGTTCTAGTTGTTCCGTCATCGTAAAAGCGCGTTCAACAGCGCGATCAAAATCAATCCAATCCCAGCGCCCTTTGGCTTCGTAACGGATGATTGATTGTTGTTCGTTATCCCAGCTTACGGTGATGCCCATGTGAATATCCTCGCACAGAGAATTAATGAAAAGTTGTGATATAGTTGTATCGTACTTTCATAATTAACGATTAATCCTTGAGATTACGAAATTCAGGGTCTCTTTACAAAAAATTCATAAATTGTAAGTTTTGCTCCACACTAAAGGACGGGATATACTGGTCTGCTTTGTGATTGCTAAAGCGATTTCTCTGTGATACAAGACCTCCGTGAACTCTTTCTGCTTGATCCTGATGTGGTATTTTTGAATCATGGGTCGTTTGGGGCGTGCCCGCGACCTGTGTTTGAAGTCTATCAACACTGGCAGTATGAACTCGAACGGCAGCCTGTTCTCTTTTTGGGGCGGCGTTCGGATGCGTTGCTGGATGAAGCACGGGCGGCGCTGGCGGCGTTCGTCAACGCAGACGCCGATGACGTTATTTTTGTGCCCAACGCAACCCTTGGATTAAACACTGTCGCGCGGTCACTTAACCTCAGCCCGGGTGACGCGCTATTAACGACTGACCATGAATATGGCGCGATGGATTTGATGTGGACGTTTATCTGTCGTCAAACCGGCGCACACTGTATTCGGTGTCCCATTCCGCTGCCGGTGGCTAGTCACGAAGTGTTTATTGAACGGCTGTGGTCGGCGGTGACGCCACGCACGAAAGTCATTTTCCTCAGTCATATCACATCGCCAACTGCGCTCATCTTCCCGATTGCCGAGATTTGCCGCCGCGCGCGAAAAGCGGGCATTTTAACCATCATAGACGGCGCACATGCACCGGGACACATCTCCGTTGATATGCAACGGATTGGGGCGGATTTTTATGCAGGCAATTGTCATAAATGGTTGTGCGCGCCGAAAGGGTCGGGATTTCTTTATGCACGGCGCGAACATCATCACATGATTGACCCGCTGGTGATTAGCTGGGGATGGGACGACACAGGCACTTTCGTCAGCCGCAATCAATGGCAGGGCACGCGCGACATCGCGGCATTTCTGAGTGTGCCAGCGGCGATAGACTTTTTAAACAGTCACAATTGGGATGCTGTTCGGCAGCGCTGTCATACCTTAGCCAGCGAAACCCGGCAGCGCGCATCAGACCTTACTCGCCTGCCGCCTATTCAACCCGACTCGTCCGATTGGTTCGGACAAATGGTGACGATAGCCCTGCCGCCCTGCGACATTGCAACGGTCAAAGATCGCTTATATGCCGACTATTGTATCGAAGTGCCGCTGATGAATTGGAACGGTCAGCCGCTAATGCGGGTATCGTATCAGGGTTACAATACGCGCGATGATATGGACACGCTGCTCACAGCCCTGGGCGCGATCTTTGGCTAGATGACTTATTTTGCGGGTGGACGGGTGACTATGTGTGTCGGGCTGATTTTATAGACCACACGCTGTTCTTTACCGCGTCGCGCTTCATTGTTCGCATAATAATCGGGTTGATTGCGATAGTGTGTGCTCAACTCATTGATATGGTTAAGCCCTTGTTCTTCATTGATTTCCTGCACCACACCACGAATTTCCAGATACCGATAGGGATTGTCGGGGTCAATAATCAATAGTGAGACAACCGGGCGGGCGCGCATATTTTTGTCTTTCTGGCGACCTGCCGCTGAATTGATCCAGATATGTGTGCCGTCATAACTGAACCATACTGCCGATGACTGGGGCGTATTGTCCGGCATCATGGTTGTTAAGGCTGCTACAATAGGCCGTTGTACAAGGTCAATAAATGCTTCTGGAATAGTCATAGTGTCCCTCCCTGTATCGCGGTCACTCAAACACAATAAATATTGCAACTATGTATTATATACGATTATAAAATTTACCAATGTGCGCCGTAAAGCCCCTTGATTTAGCTATGGGGATATAAGGCG
>CAZTLI010000241.1:0-8146 GCA_964614375.1 uncultured Anaerolineaceae bacterium | reverse complement strand
AATTTATGCGGGATATTGAGCGTGTACCGCGTGGCTGGTACGGCGCGCCAATTGGCTGGATAAACAATCAATTGGATGGACAGTTCGGAGTGGCGATCCGTTCAGCGGTCGCGCAGGACCGTCGCGTATGGATGTATGCTGGAGCAGGCATCGTGCAGGCCAGCGAACCACAAAAAGAATGGGACGAAACGGCGCTCAAGTTCCGTCCGATGCTGAATGCGCTGGGTATTGACGAAAGCACACTAGGATAAGGGGCGATATGACCAATCCCAGTACCGTTTATGCCCGCCTGTTCGTGGATGAACTCGCAAAATCTGGTTTACAGGATGTCTGCCTCACACCGGGTTCACGGAATACACCCCTTGTACTGGCCTTTGCGGAACATCCTGCGATTAAAACCTATTCACATCTGGATGAGCGTAGTGCTGCATTCTTCGCGCTTGGCATAGCAATGGCGAAAGATTCGCCCGTTGCAATGGTCTGCACATCTGGCACAGGCGGCGCAAACTATTATCCAGCAGTTGTGGAGGCGCATCAGAACCGTGTGCCATTGATCATCTTAACAGCAGACCGCCCACCCGAACTCCGTCATAGTGGCGCCAATCAGACCATTGACCAGATTAAGCTATTTGGCGATTTTGTGTTGTGGTTTGTTGATGCGCCGCTGCCGGAACAAAATCCGCCAGACGAGACGCTGCGACACATGCGGACACTGGCGAACCGTGCCTATGCTACTGCGAACGGCAATCGCAAGGGTGCAGTACATATCAACCTGCCCTTCCGAAAACCACTCGAACCAACAGCCGAAGATAGAACTACAGCCGAATATCAAACGATACTCTCGGCGCGAGCTACATCACCGGCAACACATTTCACTACCGGGACACCCACTATTACATCCAATGAATTGACCTTTGTCGAAAACATCTTATCCGAATCAAAAAGTAGTCTGATTATCTGTGGGACACGCTGCCCCGGCGATGAGTTTCCCCAGCGACTCGTGGCATTTGCACAACAATGGCACATGCCAATCCTCGCTGATGGGGTCTCAGGTATACGATTCGGACACGATACACCCAATAGCCCCGTTATCGGTGGCTATGACACCTTTTTACAGTCGTACTCACCTGATGTCGATGTTCTGCTGCATTTTGGTAACGTCCCGACCTCAAAAACCCTTAACACGTTTCTGTCCAATTTAAAGTGCAAACACAGAATCGCTGTCAGTCGTGATGGTGTGTGGGCAGATGACAAACATTTGATGACTCACTTCCTGCATGTTGATCCATTACATCTGGTTGAACAACTCAATTGCAATTCTGATCTGAACCATCGTTCTACTGTAATTGACCCGTTTCGCATAATTGAACAAATGACGCGGGAAGTCATACAACAAGAAATTGAAACGGGAGACTATTTCGACGGTACAGCGGTCTATGATGTGATTCGTTTGATGCCGGATGACGGCAATCTATTTGTGGGCAATAGTTTGCCTGTACGTCATCTTGATCAATTCGGGCTGCCAACACCACATCGCATCCATGCGTATGCCAATCGCGGCGCTTCCGGTATTGATGGCAACACCTCAACGGCTTTAGGGATTGGTGCAGGCCATCCACAGCATCCACTGGTAGCAATCGTCGGTGACATTACGCTGTACCACGACATGAATGGGTTGCTGGCAGTGCATCGCTGTGATGTCCCCGTGACTATTATCCTGCTCAATAATGGTGGCGGGGGCATCTTTCATCGCCTGCCGATCAACCAATACGATCCTGAATTCACAGAGTTTTTTGTCACACCACATGGACTGGATTTCTCGCATACTGCCGCTCTCTATGGGCTGAATTATGTCGTTGCGAATTCGCGCGAGACATTCCAAACAGCGTTTGATGAAAGTGTCAGCAAGCGCACGCCAACCATTATTGAAGTGCAGACCAATGCCAGGGATGATCTGCGGCGTCGCAACGAGATTGTACAGCGGGTACAGGAGCGCATCCGCAATATAGAGTAAGCATTGAGTATCGAAGCCACTTCATCTATTGATGGGAGTGGATTACACACGTAAGGAGTGAATGATGACTACACCCGAACTACAGGCCAAAATCACAACTGCTGATTTGATGAAACTGGCGGATTGGCAGCAAGTGCGTCCGTATACAGATATTACCTATCACAAGGCAGAAGGCATTGCCCGCATCGCCTTCAATCGCCCGGAAATACGCAATGCGTTTCGACCCAAAACCATTGACGAAATAACTGAAGCGGTGCTTGATGCGTGGTACGACAGCGATATAGGTGTCGTTTGGATTACCGCGAATGGCCCGTCACCAAAAGATGGTATCTGGTCGTTTTGCGCGGGGGGCGATCAGTCAGTACGCGGCACTGCGGGCTATGTGGGTGACGACGGGGTGGCACGTCTGAATGTATTGCAATTACAGCGATACATCCGCACGATGCCAAAACCTGTGATTGCTGTTGTGCCGGGATTTGCAATTGGGGGTGGGCATGTTCTGCATGTGGTCTGTGATTTGACCATCTCGTCGGATAATGCTATTTATGGACAAACTGGCCCCATCGTTGGCAGCTTTGATGGTGGTTATGGCGCGAGTTATTTGGCGAGCATCGTCGGGCAGAAAAAAGCGCGTGAAATCTGGTATTTGTGCCGTCAATATAGTGCTCAACAGGCGGAAGATATGGGACTGGTCAATACTGTAGTTCCCCTCGCTGACCTTGAAGCCGAAGCCTTGCAATGGTCGCGCGAAATCCTCAGCAAGAGTCCAATTGCCTTGCGTTTTATCAAAGCCGGATTGAATGCCGATTTGGACGGGCAAACGGGTGTGCAGGTGCTGGCAGGGGATGCAACCATGTTGTTCTATATGACGGAAGAGGGCACAGAAGGCAAAAAGGCCTTTTTGGAAAAGCGTCAACCAGACTTCAGTAAGTATCCGCGCAAACCCTAATCGCGACTAAAACAATATGCAAGACTGGTTAGCAGCGCAGGCAACGGCCCGCCCGCAGGGAATCTGTCTGATTCTTGAGGATGGGCAGATCATTACGTTTCGGCAGCTTGACTGTATAGCCGATGCGGCGGCGCAGCGATTATCATCTGAAGGCATTGTGCCAAATGATATAGTTAGCATTTGGATTGAAGATAAATTCCTATTCATCGTTTATGCGCTGGCGGTGATGCGGTTAGGGGCTATCTTGCTGCCATTGAACCTGCGCTTGACAACGACTGAGATTCAGTGGCAGTTGCAGCAGGTTGGATGTCGAAATGTGCTAGTATCATCGCCACTGAACTTGCCTGGTGATGGTCTGCAAAACCACATAATTGTGAACGCTGACTATGCGAAGCTCCCAAGCGATTTTGCGCTATCACGTAACGACGAAATAGACCTCGATAAACCCTTTGCGGTAATGTTCACCTCCGGGACGAGTGGTCAACCCAAAGCTGCGACGTTGACGTTTAGCAATATCTTTTACAGCGCCATGGCATCCGCCTATCGTATTGGTGTCCTACCCGACGACTGCTGGTTGTGCGTCCTGCCGCTCTATCATATCGGCGGGTTGAGCATCATCTTACGCTCGCTTTTGTATGGAACATCTGTCAGGCTGCTATCACAATTCGATGTCGATGCGGTGAACGACTTATTGACCAGTCAACCCATTACCCTCGTGTCGCTCGTGCCAACAATGCTCAAACGACTCATCGAGACTCAATCACACAGGTGGAATGACGGCCTGAGATTAGTATTATTGGGTGGCGCAGCGCCATCCAGCGAACTCATAGCAGCCTGTCACAGCCGCAATATCCCCGTTGCGACCACCTATGGATTGACTGAAGCGGCGTCACAGGTCGCGACGGCCCTACCCGCCACTGTCCTGAATAAACCCGATAGTGTTGGTAAGCCGCTGTTATTCACCTCATTTCGGATTGCAAATGATACAGGCCAGACATTACCCAATGGCGAACCGGGCGAAATCTATGTGAAAGGAGCAAATGTATTCACGGGCTACTACAACAATCCTGACGCAACTGCCACCGTGTTGCAGAATGGCGAATTGCGAACAGGCGACATTGGCTATCTGGATGCGGATGGCGACCTGCACATCGTCAATCGACGCAGTGATTTAATCGTAACCGGTGGCGAAAATGTTTATCCTGCCGAAGTGGAAGCCGCGCTACGACAACATCCCGCAGTTGCAGATGTCGCAGTTGTCGGAATTGATGATGAAGCGTGGGGACAGCGAGTCGTCGCCGCTATCGTTTTAAAGCCCACTACATCCGCAACGGATGTTGAGATTGCCGACTTTGGTCGGCAGCGACTTGCCGGATACAAAATCCCTCGCATCATCCGCTTCGTCGCTACGCTCCCGCAAACAGGTTCAGGCAAAATTCATCGTGCGGGTGTCCGCGCTATATTTGACGAATCGCATGAAAATTAACATCAACGGTGTCACTTACGCCTATATGCGAGATGGCGCAGGTCAGCCACTCGTTCTGCTGCATGGTTTCACTGGCAGCAAAAACAACTGGCATCCAATCATAGAAGGACTGCAATCGCGCTTTGAACTCATTGCGATAGACCTGGTTGGTCATGGTGAAACGGACAACCCATCAGACTATGAGCGCTATTCAATAGCAAACAGCGCAAACGACATTGTGACATTGCTCCAGCATTTCGGAATCACGACTTTCAACCTGCTAGGATACTCGATGGGCGGGCGATTGGCGTTGTATATTGCTACCCACTATCCAAAGCGCATCAACGCACTCATTCTGGAAAGCGCCTCGCCCGGACTAAAAACAGAAACGGAGCGCACGCAGCGCAGAATCAGCGATGAACGACTTGCAAACGAAATCGAATCCCGCGGGATTCAGTGGTTTGTCGATTATTGGGAACGACTGCCGCTGTGGGATAGTCAAAAACAACTCGCTGACGCTGTTCGCGACGATTTACATAATCAACGCCTCAGCAACGATGCACAGGGGTTGGCGAATAGTTTGCGTGGGACGGGGACAGGTGTTCAACCGTCACTCTGGGAACGCCTGCCAACGGTCAAATTACCTGTGAAACTGATTGTAGGTGAATTAGACAAAAAGTTCCTCAGCATCAATCAAGAAATGCAGCGCCTCATACCAAACGCCCGCTTATCTATCATCCCACAAGCAGGGCATACAACCCATGTCGAAAATCCTCACATGTTTATAGATGTCATACAGGCGTTTCTATAATCAGGCCACGTTACGCCGGCGGTTTTGTGGGTTCAGCAGTGAAGGGAATAGCCTGCTCAATATCCGATGTGAGCGAGGAAGGCACACTCGACGGTGAGACAACGACCGAAGTGACACGGTTGCGTCCCATCACCAACGTCAAACCGATTAGTGCCACTGCAAAAATCGTTGCCAGCAAGAGCAGGACGTGCCCTAAGCGAATACGCGGCACGATAATGACTTCACCGGGAAAGTCGAGCGATGCACGACGATTTTGGGCGACAACGACCGCAAACCGATACCGTTTTACCGCGAACATCGCGCGGGCGCGCACCTCAAATTGTAAGGGCACAGACACGACTTGACCGGGCGGAAGATTGAATTGCGTTTCGCCTGTCTTAAGCAGCACATCCTCCGCGTCCAGGTGATGGGTAATAAAAACTTGAATGCTGCTCTGCGTATGATTTTGAAGATAGAGCAAACCCGGCTCGCGGTCTGTCATGGTCGTCGGCTGCATGTGCCCGATGATATTCGGACTGTTCTTAAATATCACTTCCTGATTCAATGTCAATATCGTATCGGAACGAGCCGTGTCCGACAGTCGAATGAGCAATTCCGCCTTCGTTTGTTTATATGTGACTGGTGTCATGATAATCAAATCGACAAGGCGAATCTCTCTTGGGGCGAGCGTGATAGGCAGCACTGGTAAAATCAGCCAATCGCGCGGCATCCCGGCTGTGACCAAATATAGTGACAGGGGTTCATTGTGGCGATTTTGAACAGAAATAGGCATCCGTACCCGTTCACCCGCAACCAGTCGCAATGGGCTATGCAATAATTGTGCGCCGATGTATCCCGCGTAATACCACACACGCGGAACAGTGCCCTGAGCAACACCCTCATCCTTTCCAGATTGTGGTGGTTTAATCTGGGCACGAATTTCGTCATCAAGCGGCTTTAATGGTGTTTGCCCGAATGGGTCAGTCGGTGGCTGTTCGATTTCGGGATTGATACCAATACGGGCTTTCGCGTTCGGCTTATTTGTATCAAGTCGTCGTGATACAGCATCCCCATCTTCAGCCGCGCTTTGCAAATCGCCAGATGGTCTCCGCCACTGCTCGTCAATGGCGACAGCATTGTTCTGGCCTATGGGCTGTTCATCCGCGAGATTAAGCACATCATAATCGAATTCGTCGCCCATATCCTGAAAAATCATTGTGCCATCGTTGGCTGCGCCAGCATTAGATTCGGACGAAACTTCGACGAAATCTTCATGTGTTAACTCTACTTCTTCTTCAGATGCAAAGTCTATCGTTTTATCAACAGCTGCATTATCGTCCCTTTGCCGCTGAAGGTCATCGGATGGTGGACTGTAACCTGGCGATGGAACAAATTCGCCGGGCGGAATAGACTGGGAAACGCTCCCGGTTAGCGGCACAAGTTGCAGTTCATAATCACCGATTCGCACCCTATCGCGTGGCAGCCAAACGATGGGAACAAACGCATTCATAGCTGCCCCATCAAGCACGACGGTTTTATGCTCACCCATGTTCGTCAAAATCACACGCCCATCACCTGTTTGCAATACACGAATGTGAATAGGCGCAATAGCATCCCCATGCAATTGCAGGTTGGCATTTTCTCCGCTGCCAATATGAAAAGGACGATTACCCAAACGCGCACGTACCGATTCCGTGTGTGCGTTATCCAACGGAATAGCGACTATTTGATACACTCGAGCTGCCGGGTTGCTCATGTAAATCTACCTGCTATGAGCCGAATCAGATACTCAATCACGATACGCACTTCGTCAATTTGCTGCTGTATTGACGTGTCGAACAAGATAAGACGCGCGAGTATGATCACAAATATGCCCCATAAAATGAAAAAACGGAGCGAGAACAACCGTCGAGTCTGCAAAATATAGCTGCCATTGGCATACTCGACGACGCCTGATGCCGCATGAACGCCGATGGTAAAAACGAGGCGAGACCGCTGCCGTTGTGCGCCGCGCGCGGGCTTGAATTTGAGCGCGACTCGTTCTTCCACACCTGCTTGAACCGTAATTTCAGATACCTGCGGCGTAATTTGTAACAAGTCCGGGTTCTGGGGGGTGATTGTAAATGTCTCGGCTTGATTACTATTATTGCTGATGACCAGATGTGCCTGTCGGCGCCGACTATGTGAGATTTCACGAGGCATAATGGCAATGGCAAAACGTGTAAAGGGAACGACTTTGACCTTCAGCACTTGAATAGCACTGGGGATGTCGGGATTATCAGATACTATTTCCAGAGCGAGTTCGTATGTCTGCCCGGCAACGGTGCCGACAACAGGTGAACGCACAATCAAATCGAATGAACGGGTTTCCCCACTGTCGATAGATTGAGCAGCAGGCAATGTAAACCACTGCTCATCAATACCCGGCCCCGGTTTGGCGCGCAGTTCATACCACGCATTCGGCGCGTTTCTTGGTGTGACATGCACTTGAATGTAATGGGGTTGTTCATGCTCCAGATCCACCACCGCCGGCGATAATGTCATTTTGATACCGGGTTTACCGTGCTGTTCTTCCCATTCATCCAACAACTCGACCACTTCCATCGCGGTCATGGGTTCATGAGCCAGCGGCGCAAAACGAGGAATCTCGATCTGTTCCAGCAAAAAACCCTGTATCTGCACGAACTGCCCATTACGCCAACGAAAGCGCTCTGATGGCGTGAGACGTTCACCATCAATATAGGTGCCATTCATGCTGTTTAAATCGGTTACATATAAATCACCCGTATCATCACACTCAATCTTTGTATGTTCGCGCGAAATCGTCGTTTGTCGCAGTTGAAAGTCGGCGTGACGAGTCCGTCCAAGCGTGACACTATCGTTTTCAAAGGTCACCACCTCTTGCTGACCATCTGGATGCGTCACCCG
>CAZTLI010000240.1:0-8162 GCA_964614375.1 uncultured Anaerolineaceae bacterium | reverse complement strand
AACATGAGTAGATAGAGTAATTTTTGTTTATTCATACATCAGACCCTTCCTGTTAAGAGGTATGCAGGATTATTTATAGGTAGTGCGATGGCATAAATTGTAACGAGATGGGCACATCCCGCCAATATACAGTGTTCAATTTGGATGATTTACCAGAAAGATTGTCCATCCAATACGGTTTGTGGCCTTCATCAGCATGGCGGCAGGCGGAACAAGGTGCGTTCAGCACAGGTGAAATCGCGCACATAACGATTGCCGCGCGTCCATGCAATCAGTTCAGACAGCGAATGGTTGCGCCAGAGTCGGGCTGAACCATCTTCTGAACCAGAGACGAACATACGCCCATCTGCACTAAACGCGACGCTGCGAATACTCCCTGTTGCTTCCGTAAAGCGGCGCAGTTCCTGTGATGTGGCGACATCCCACAAAATAATGGCGCCATCATCCCCACCAGAGAGGGCCAGGCGTCCATCCGGGCTGAAGGCGATGCTGCGGACGGCTTCGCTGTGCCCTTCAAATATGCTGATTTGGGCGCCCGTTTCCAGATTCCAGAGGATAATTGTGCCATCGCGCGAGGCCGACAAGGCCCGTGTGCTATCCGGGTGATAGGCAACGGCATAGACTCCTGCGGCGTGTCCGGTCAATCGCTGAAGCACTGCGCCTGTTTCAACGTCCCACAGGATAATCGCGCCGTCGATTGCGCCGGATAACAGTGTCCTGCCGTCGGGACTATAGGCAATGCTCCAAACTTGCGCGCCGTGTTCAATCCAGTTACCGACTGCTTCGCCCGTGTCAACATCCCATAGCCGTACACTCGCATCTAATGACGATGATGCCAGCAATTCTCCATCCGGGCTGAAAGCCAATCCCGTGACAGCGTTGGTATGGTCAGTAATGGTGCGAATCGTCTCGCCTGTCGTGCTGTCCCAGATGCGAATGGTACGATCATCAGATGCAGACGCAACCAGCGATTCAGTCGGCGAAAAGACAGCAGCGTTTACAGCGCCGCTATGACCCTCAAATGGGGTGATGACCTCGCCAGATTGCACATTCCAGAGCAGCAGCTGCCCGGAATCATCACCAGAGAGCACGGACGCATGATCCGGGCTAATTTGTGTGGTGAGCACGGTGTCGCTGTGTGTGAAGCGGGTGATTTCCGCGCCGTTGATGCGTTCCCACAGGCGCATGGTGCTGTCGAACGCCGTCGAGATATAACTGCGACCATCGGGCAAATAGGCTAAACTAAGCACCGCCCCATCATGCCCAATGCGTCGCCCGGTTTCCATACCTGTAGCGAAATCATGAACGATTATAAACCCTTCCTCATCACCAGAGATAAGGGTTTCACCGGTTGAATTAACATCAAGGGCAAAAATTGGGCTGTGATGGTCGCTCATCTGACGTACCATTTCGCCGGACTCTACATCCCAGACAGCCACCGTGTTATCCCATGAAGCCGATATGACATAACGGTCATCAGGCGTGAAAACGACGGCGCGCACTTCGTCCTCATGGTCGGTAATCTCGTGAATTATCGCCTGTTCATTTACATCCCAGATGATGAGCGACCAATCGCCCGACCCGGAGACAAGCTGTGTGCCATCACTGTTGAAATCAAGACTGTAGACCGTGCCGAAATGCCAGTCGAGGACACCCTGTACCTCGCCTGTGTCCGTATCCCACAATCGAATGGTGCGATCAACTGAGCCAGATGCCAGTGTGCGCCCATCGGGACTAAAAGCGACGCTGGCGACAGGCGCTTGATGCCCACTGAGGCGAATTTGCTCGATGCGATTATCTATATCCCATAAGCGGACACTGTTATCTTCCATACCCGCCGCAATCAGCCTTCCAGTGGGACTGAATGCCACACTTAAAACCGCCCCACCCCGCAAGTTGATGGTGTTGAGCAGTTCGCCCGACTGCAAATCCCAGACGCGCAGACTGCCATCGGTTGAGCCGGAGACCGCTAGCGTGCCATTGGGGTGGATGGCGACGGCATTCACGGGCGCGTTGTGCCCCACCAACCGAAAGCGGGTGCCCGGCGCATAGGCCGCCTGTGCCAGTGTATGTTGGGTCTGAATCGGCGGATTGTCGATGTCATTGGCAGTGAGTGCGAGCGTAATGGCTAAATCGGTGTTGTTTTCGATGAGCGCGCGCTGGGCGCTGGCGGCGAGGGCGAAACTCTGATTTTCGGTGGCGCTGCGTTCGGCAATGGCCTGCTGCGTGGCGCGGCTGTTGGCTTCTGCGAGCGCGACTCCCTGCGCGGCGACGGCGGTAGCGGCATTTTCCTGCGCGACTTGACCTTGATTAAATGCAAACGCCGTCAATCCCAGCGCGATGATTGTCGCCACCAGCATCACCGCGACCAATCCTTGCAAACGTCTTGTGGCACGACGCTGCAAAGCCAGTTCGCGCGCCTGCTGATCCGCTTCGAGTTGTTGTTGACGCTTGCGCCGCGAGATACTCGCCTCGATAAAGGCGACTTCATTGCGGTTGAGGGTGATGTCCGTCTTGGATAGCAAACGCTCAAACTGCTGTAGACGCACACCCATCGCCAGAAAGCTCTCGTCTGACTCGTGATTGAGCCATTCGCGGCTGGCGGTATGCAGCCGACGTTGCAGCAGCACATCCTCGCGACTGTCTTCAATCCACTCCCGCAGACGCCCCCACTCACGCAGCAAGGCTTCATGGGCAACTTCAATCGTGGGCACGCGCGTTTCGGGGTCATGGTCGAAGGTCAGCAGGCGATATTTGCCATACGTGTTGATGACACTTTTCATCACTTCAACATCGCCACCCAATGATGTGAGTTCTGACTGTATCGCGCGGCGGCGGGTATCATCCGTCCCTTCGCCGGGTGTAATCAGGCGCAGGAATAGCTGCCGCACGGCATGGCGTCCGCGCGCATCAAAGTCCAGATAGAGTTCTTCAGCGCGTCGTGCCAGCGCCCCCTGTACGCCATCATTCTCCTGATAGGCACGGAGTGTCAGGCGGCGACCATCGCGCTTTTCAAACAATTCGGTCAGCGCATATTGCAGCAGCGGCAGTGAACCCGGTTGACCGCGCACCTCGTCGATGATAGCGGGCACGAGTCCCGTCTCTAAGACAAGACCGATACGTTTGGCAGGGCCCACAATCGCTTGCTGCAATTCGTCATCGTCTAATGGTAGGACAACTTCTGTACGCACACGCACCAATCCACCAAACACCGGATAGAGCAGCGGTTTATCGTAAAAATCGGCGCGCAGCGTGATAATCAGTCGCAGGCGTGTATCCGGTTCACTGAGCGCGACCACCAGACTATCGAGAAAGTGCAGGCGTTCGTTTTCGTCGCTGACTTGCGTGAAAATCTCTTCAAACTGGTCAATCACCAGCAAAAATTCGCTGTCATCATCCGGCAGCGTGCGTTTGAGGGCGCGATACAGGCCGCGTTCATTTTCATTGAGTTGTTCCAGCAGATTTTCTGGCGGATTGATGGCGATTGCCAGCAGTTGCGCTTCCAGTTCTTGCATAGGATGCGCGCCGGGAGTCATTTCGGCGATGTACCAGTTATCGGAGTTGCCCACCGCACCCAAACGCAGCAGCGGCAGCACCCCGGCATGAACCACACTGGATTTACCGCTGCCGCTGGGGCCAACCACCGCCAGAAACCGCGCACTCCGATCAGGCTCTTTCAGCCGTTCGATGAGGCGGGGTATCAATACATCGCGTCCGAAGAAATCGGCAGAATCGGCTTCCTGAAAGGCGCGCAACCCTTTATACGGATTATCGAATTCCGGCAGGTCAACGCCGGTAATGAATTCCACATCTTCAGTCACATACGACACAGGTTCGCCCGCTGCGGGATGTGAAGCCATATCCGGCGTCAGTGGCTGAGTCAGCGCCCGATGAAAATCGACCATCAACGCCCGCATATCGGGGTAGCGGTCTTCAAAGTCTTTGGCGGTGGCACGTTGAATGACACTATCGAGCGCGGCGGGCAAATCAGGACGCAGCAAATGGATGGACGGCAGCGATTCGCGCAAATGTTTGAACAGCATCGTGGCGATGTCGGTATGCTTAAAGGGATGACTGCCGCACAGAATTTCATACATCATCACGCCAAAGCTATAAATATCGCTGCGCGGGGTGATCGTTTGTGAGCGAATTTGCTCCGGCGAGGCATAGGCAGGTGTGGCGCTGACCATCGCGTTATCGTCGTCCGTCTCGATGATCGAGTCGTCACCCAGACGCAGCGCGATGCCAAAATCGGCAAGAAACGCATTCCCCTCTTCATCGAGCAGCACATTCGCGGGTTTGATGTCCTGATGCACGACGCCGCGCCGATGCGCCACAGCCAGCGCCGCCGCCACCTGACCAATCAACTTCGGCGCATGGGCAGAATCCCAATTGTTGCCGTTCAGCGCCGCCCGCAGACTCCCGCCCCGCAGCCAGCGCATGACGAGGAATGCGCCGTCTCGATCACGCCAGTAATCATACAGTGGGACGATGTGAATGTGTTCCAGGCGCGCCACCAACTGCGCTTCGGTCTCAAAGCGGCGGATGAATTCGGGATGATTGGCATGTTCGGGCAAAATGACCTTAATCGCCACTTCGCGCTCGATGACCGGTTGATAGGCACGATAGACCGCGCCGAAGCCACCTGAACCGATACTTTCGAGCACTTCATAGCCTTTGATATGTTGTCCGCTGAGATTGTCCATGAGAGACGAATCACTTTCGCAGGCTGCGCGCCCTCAATAGTAACAATCTTACAGACAAGCGCCAAATATATGGTCAATATGCGGGTCGCTCTGTGGTTGCCCGAATCCGATCTCATTCTATAATGACTGAATATCTATTGGATAAAGGCACGGCTATGATGTCGAATCCACCTATACACGTTACAGCACGCATATTTGCCTTACTTGCTATACTCGCCGTGATACTGGGTAGTGCCTTGTTATTTGCCCCACCCCTTATCGTAGAACGCTGGCCCTGGACATTGACACCGTTCAACGCGCGTTTTTTAGGCGCAATTTATCTGGGTGAATTAATCGGCCTGGTGCTGATGTTATGGATTGGTCGTATATCTCCCGGACGCATTGCATTGCTCCTGAGTATCGTTTTTGCGGGCATTGTCACTGTGGTATCGGCACTGCATCTGGATCAATTTGACCCCAACCGCCCAATTACACTCATATGGTTCATTTTGTACGGTGGCGCGGTTATTCTGGCGGGTGTTTTGCTGTGGGTGCATCGGCAGTTAAAAGCAGTGGCACAGGCCGCGCATGGACGATGGCGCATGTATTTACAGGTTGTCGTGATTATCTACACAGCCTATGGCATCGGTATGCTGCTGCTGCCAGACACATTTACCGCGTTCTGGCCCTGGGCAGTCGATGTATGGCACGCCCAGGTCTACAGCGCGCCCTGTATTCTTGTCGGACTCGGCGCGTGGCTTCTCATGCGCGGCGCACGCAGCACGGACTACACAACAATCGGCGTCACGCTCGTGGCGCTGGGTGGCGCGGCGGTGCTTTCAACCCTTCTGCTCGACATGCAGGTGCAGCGCGTGGATTGGTCATTACCGGGCAGCCTGTTCTGGGTCGTTTTATTTGGCGCGATTGCGGTGATTGGCATGAGCTATCTCATCTATGCCCGCACCCTGTCGCGCATCGAAGCTGAAAGTGAAGCCACCCCATCATGACCACAAACGCTGGTACAGTGACATCAACCGATGCGGTCAATCAAGAAACGCGCTGGCTGTCGTTGGTAATTATCCCGATACTGCTGCTGGCAATTGCGATTTTGTATCTTGTTCCCGAACGCACCGGGCAGCTCTTTGCATGGCAGATTGATTCGGCAATGACGGCGATGACGCTGGGCGCGACCTATGGCGGCGGTGTCTATTATTTCTATCGGGCGTGGCGTGCCCCGCGCTGGCACTGGTTCGGGCATGGTTTTCTAGCGATATGGTGCTTCGTCATTGTCCTCGGATTATCCACCCTGCTCCATTGGGAGCGCTTTAACCAGAGTCATCCATCTTTCTGGTTGTGGGCGGCCTTATACCTGACAACGCCCGTGATAATCCCCCTCATCTGGTGGCGCAATCGGAAAGCCGACCCCGGCCTGCCCGATTCACAAGACACAACCTTATCGCAAACCGCGCGCTGGACAATGGGCGCATTTGGTTTAGCCGGTGCAGCCGTTAGCCTGCTGCTGTTCTTCGCACCCACAGCCATGATTGACCTGTGGCCCTGGGCACTCACACCCCTCACTGCACGAGTCACCGCCGCAATGTTCATTTTGCCGGGCATTTTTGGCATCGTGGCGGCGCTGGACAAACGGTGGAGCGCGGTGCGGATTATGCTTGAGGCCCAAATCGTCGGCATCATCATGATGTTGGTTGCGGCACTACGCGCGTGGGCCGAATTTGATGTCACACGTAAGGCGACGTGGGTATTCATCGGCGGACTGGTATTGAATCTCCTGATTTTGATTGTCATCCATGTGACCAGCCAGCGCGCCGCACGACAATAGGGGCTTGCAGAACAATCGTCGCGGGTTTCCCGCCACACGTTAATGTTGGTTAGGAAAATAATCGGATAGCACCGTTTTTGCGGACACATAATTATTTACGTATCCGATTGTTCCGCCACACGTTAAAACGTGCGGCTGCCCGAAAGACACGTCATCTGAAGCTGACACGTTCATCAAAAGGGCGCGTTTGGCACGACAAACATTGTCCACTTCAGTGGACGTGGCCCTGTGGCAGCCAGATGATAGCGGTGTTGTTCTCGCTGTTAAAACTGGCGAATCTATATCCCCAATTTTGCAAAATACACCCAAACGCATGACATTATGCAGATGATGTTTTAGACGATGTTCGTTATAGTTGAGACAATCCAGCAAACTAAAGGGGATGATATATGCAGCGCAGCGCAATTTTAGACTCGATTCGCAGTCAACCGGATGTCTCTGTCTTGATTATCGGCGCGGGTGTGAATGGCATCGGCCTGTTCCGCGATTTAGCTTTACAGGGCGTTGATGTGCTGATTGTAGATCGCGATGATTTTTGCTCCGGCGCGAGTGCGGCTTCATCGCACATGGTGCATGGTGGCTTGCGTTATCTTGAAAATGGCGAATTCCGGCTGGTGAAAGAAGCCCTCACCGAGCGCAATCTCCTGCTGCGGAATGCCCCACACTACGTCAAACCCCTGCCAACGACAGTCCCGATTTTTAAGCGATTTTCCGGCTTCTTGAATGCCCCGCTGAAATTTTTCCGCCTGCGCGATAAACCCGGTGAACGTGGCGCGTTCATCATCAAAATCGGCTTGATGCTCTATGACTTCTACGCGCGCCACTATCGCGTCATGCCGACTCACCGTTTCCTATCGCGGGCGAAATCGCTGGAAAAATTCCCCAGTCTCAATCCTGACATCATCAATACCGCCATCTATTACGATGCGTGGATGCCCTACCCCGAACGCATCTGCATGGAAATGGTGCTCGATTCCGAAGCGGCGTCAGCGACTGCTCATGCGCTCAACTACGTCGCGCTCGAAACCGCGTCTGGCGATACAGTCACCCTGCGCGATAGACTCACGGACGAGACGATAACAGTCAAACCGAAAATCGTGGTCAATGCCGCTGGCCCCTGGATTGATTTCGCCAATCAAGCGCTGGGTCGTGATAAACAGCGTTTCATCGGCGGCACAAAAGGTTCACATCTGGTGCTCGACCATCCTGAACTCCTACAGATGCTGGATGGGCACGAGATTTTCTTTGAAAACAATGACGGGCGGATTGTGCTCATTTTCCCGCTGGTAGACAGGGTTTTGGTCGGCACAACAGATATTCACATCGAAAATCCCGATGACGCCGTGTGTACCGATCATGAGATAGACTATATGCTCAATCTGATTCAGCGCGTCTTCCCGACAATGGAAGTCAACAAGTCGCATATTGTGTTCACCTTTTCGGGTGTGCGCCCCCTCCCCCACAGCGATGCGTCCACTGCGGGTCAAATCAGCCGCGACCACAGTATGCCCATCATCGAACCGGGTAACGGCGTGGGCTTTCCGATCTATTCACTGGTTGGCGGCAAATGGACGACCTTCCGTGCCTTCGCTGAACAGGCGGCAGATGCTGTCCTCAAGCGTTTGGGGAAATCACGA
>CAZTLI010000239.1:0-8196 GCA_964614375.1 uncultured Anaerolineaceae bacterium | reverse complement strand
TGGCTACGCAGCTCTTCATCTTTGGCAACGATCAGGATGCGCTCTTTTTGTCCATTTCTCATGGGCTGTCGGCCTCAAAACTGGCGATTTGCTCGTTCAGATAGGTATCTAGCAATGGCGAAACGGCGATGACCTGTGCCAGATTTCCCCTATTGTTCATTATACTATGTATCAGTTTTCCCGCAGTATGCGATGTTTGCAATTGATCGGATGCGGTATAGTCTACCTGATAGACCTCATCCACCACCAATCCAGCTTTGCGTTCACCCGCCTGCACCACGATAAACAGGGTATTGCTGTCCACCACGGGCGCTGTTCGGGTGAATATCTGGCGCAAGTCGATAATGGGCAGCGGTGTGCCATGTCGATTGGCAATGCCCAGGATGGCATCGGGCATCCCCGCGACCTGTATTAATTCAACAATCGCCGTCACCTCGACGACATCGGTAATCCGCAGCGCATAATCCTGCTCACCGAGGCGGAATGTCAGTACGGGGATGCGGTCGGGCATCGTCACTCTCGTTTATCGCCAATGGTTTCGTTAAGCCACATGACCATGATAATCGTCGGTGTTTCGCCTTCGAGCAAAATTTCATCGACCAGATCGCCCAATTTGGATTTGAGCGCAATCAACACATTATTGACCGATACCCCCGCTAACCAGGGGGTGGCGGACGAAATCTGCAACCCGGTCTTCACCCCATTGATGACCCCGTTCAGATGAATCGTATGGGCTTCACCCGTTTTCAACACCAATTCCGCCAGAGTCGCGGCGGCGCTGGCGAGCTGTGCCCGATGTGCCGGCGAAAAGCCCAATAATCCGGCGGCACGACGCACGGTATCGCGCACAATCATGATGTCCATGCTGTCTTCCACCCGCACCGACATCACGGGTGGTCGCATGTGGTATGGGCCTTTCATCTCAGCCATGGTGTCACTACCTATCTGCACGGGTCCTAATAAACGAGCTATTCCAAAATGCCGAGTTCTTGCAGGGTGTTAATCAAATGCTCAGAGGCGAAAATATCCTTCGGGATATAATCGTCCGCCCCGGCCCGCAAGCCCGACATCGTCGCCTTTGGCCCTGCTTTTTCTGTGAGCATGATGACCGGTACATTCTGGGTTGCGGGGTTGCGCTTCAAACGACGGCACACCTGAAACCCGTCCATACTCGGCAGTTTAACATCTAATACCACCAGCGCGGGCGGATTGGCAATCGCCTCACGGATGCCATCCGGCCCATCATAGGCCACGCGCACCCGCAGTCCCACACTTTCCAGCGTTTCTTTTATCTGGGCGGCCTGCGTTTTGCTATCTTCCACGAGCAGCACTTCTAATGCCATAGCGACCTCTCACTCTGTCCGGTGACACACTGGCGTATACCCTATTTTACGTTAATTTTAATAAAGCCGTTGCCAGCATCGACAGTGGTAAGACTGCCTCCACCGCCTCTGCCGCCACTGCTGCGCCCGGCATCCCAAACACTGTGGATGATGCCCGATCCTGGGCGAAGGTTCGGCCCCCGGCCTGGCGTAAGGCCAACAAGCCTTCTGCGCCGTCATTGCCCATGCCTGTGAGGACAATTCCTATCGCCGCCGCGCCACACACCGCCGCCACTGATTGAAATAATACATTAACGGATGGCTGATAGGCGTGTGAACCCTGCTCTGGTACTAATTTTACTACCAGTTTGCCCTGTTGTCGTGAAATACTCAGGTGGGCAATACCCGGTGCTAAGTGTACCACACCCGGCATCAATATCTGACCCTCCTCCGCCACGACCACTTGCAGGGGAGTGACATTATCCAACCAGCGTGCCAACCCCGCCACAAATTCGTGCGACATATGCTGCACCACCGCGATGGGCACGGGCAAATTGCCGGGTAAATCGCGCAGTAACTTGCTGAGCGCACTGGGGCCGCCCGCGCTGGCGCCAATGGCAATAATTTCGGGCACCGTATAGGGGCTGTGCGCTTCTATGGCGAGTATATCGACGCCATTTAATCGCCCCGTTTGCCCGCGCCGGTGGATGACCTTGACATCGGACATCGCCATCAATGTCTTGACCAGTTGGCGCTGTTTTTCAGTAAAAGATGGGTCACTGCGGTCTGGCGGTTTTGCCAGCACAGCCAGCGCACCCGCTTGCAAAGCCCGAAACGACAGTTCAATGTCGGTTTCGAGCAAGCTGCTGACGACCACCACCGGAGTCGGGCATTGTTCCATCACGCGGCGGGTGGCTTCCAGCCCATCAACACCCGGCATTCGGATGTCCATAGACACCACGTCCGGGCGCAGTTCTTCCACCAATGGCAGCACATCGTCGCCATTTGTGGCCTCACCGATGACCCGGATGCCCTCCATTTCATTAATCATCCGCGCCAGATGATAGCGTACAGTTGGACTATCATCGACGAGCAGCACGCGCACTTCTTCCGCCATGACTACGGCTTGCTCCTTAAGTTATTCTCTATTTTACAGCCAGTTAGCAAATCGTGTGATATGCGTGCTGATGAGTTTGGTTTGAAGATAATAACCAAAGGCGGTCTGGGTGATTAGACAACCGACTGAATTGTTCGCAGGAGTTCGCCTTGATCGAAGCGCGATTTGACCAGATAGGCATCTGCTCCGGCGCGGAGTCCGGCTTCGCGTTGTTCGGGCTTGCCCAGTGAGGTCAATAGAATCACGGGGATGTGGCCTGTTACGGCGTTATCTTTGATGCGGCGCGTCAGTTCAAAGCCGTTCATGTTGGGCATTTCGACATCGCTAATCACCACATCAAAATCAATGTCAGAGAGCATCGCCCATGCCTCGACGCCATCAATCGCCACATAAACATCGAATCCCGCCGTTTCGAGGATGTTCTTTTCCAGCGTCCGGGTGGTAATGGAATCATCGACCACCAGCACCCGCAGCGCCCGTTCGGTCGCGGCGGAAATTGTCACCGGGCGCAAGCGACGACGCGGCAGCGCCGCACCGCTGGCCGTGCGGACTAAATCGTTGCCATCGAGGATAATCATCACCTTGCCCGACCCCATAATCGCTGCGCCAGCAATATAGGGCGCATGGGCGAGTTCTGCGCCAAGTGGTTTCAACACGAGTTCGGTCTCGCTGAACAGTTCATCCACCTCAAACGCGACCGACCGGTCTACGGCGCGCAGCGAGATAATATCCACTTCCTCATCGTCGCCATCGCTGCCGCTGCCATACACGCCTAATATCGCGCTCATAGAGACAATGGGCATGGGCTGGTTATTGAGCAGCACCATATCTTTGCCCTCCGCCGTGAAGATGGCGTCCCGTTTGATCGTTTCCATGCGCGTGACCATCGCCGATGGCAGGGCATAGTCTTCGCCGCCAAGATTGAGCAAAATGCAGCGGATGCGAGTTAGCGAGACGGGCACACTCAGGATAATGGTCGAGCCTTCGCCCGGTTGACTCTGCACACTGACCCGACCACGCAGGGCTTCGACGCGATCCCGCACGATGTCCATGCCAATTCCGCGGCCACTGAGGGCGGTGACTCGTTCACTGGTACTGAGTCCCGAATGAAAGACATAACTGCGAATTTCGTCGGGCGTGAGGCCAGCCGCTTCCGATTCGCTCAGCAGACCATGCGCGATGATACGGGCGCGAATCGCCTCGATGTTCAAGCCGCGTCCATCATCCATAATACTGATGACAATCTCGCTGCCGCGCTGTTCGACGCGGATGACGATTCGTCCACTGCGGGGTTTGCCCTGGGCTTCCCGTTCATCCGGTGATTCAATCCCATGATCTATGGCATTTCGTAAAATGTGCATCAACGGGTCTTTGAGCGCGTCCAGCACGGTTTTGTCGATTTCGACATGCGCGCCGACGACATCGACCTGCACCTGCTTTTTGAGTTCGCGGGCGAGGTCGCGCACCATACGATTGAAGCCGCCGATAATGGTCTCGAATGGCAGCAAGCGCATGCCGTCAATGTCATCTTGCAATTGGTCAGCCAATGTATTGAGGTGCATGTTGTTGAGCGCAATCGTTTGTCCCAATTGCGTCAATTGGCGGCTGGCTTCGGTCATGTACCGCTGATTGGTTTCCAGAAATTTGAACAGCATCGAAAGTTCAGAGACCAATGCCGGGTCGCGGCTCTCTTGCATCCGGCGCGCCAGCCGGATATAGGCCGCCCGCACACCGCGCCATTCCCGCTGCCAGCGCCCCAACACACGCCGCAGATGGACGACCTGCCGATGATGTTCATCACCGTGCATTTTGGTGACGAGCAGTTCACTGGCCTCTGCCATCAGGCGGTCTAATTTACTGACCGTGACGCGCACCGTTTCCTCTATCGGGCGCATGGTCAGCGTGGACATGGTGTCAGTCGGCTCAAAGAGGGGTTTATCCCTGCCGACAGGTATTGCGGGTGGGGTTTCGTCCGGCTCTGGTTCGGCTTCTGGTTCATCGGGGACAGCGGCAACTTCCTGTGAACTGTGGCGCAGGTCGGATTTCATTTCCTGCGTGGCGTCAATTGCGGCGTCATCATCAGCGGCGTCCGTCTCGATGGCTGCGGGTTTGGCTTTGGGTGCAGCGGCGGCCTGCGCGACGATGCGTTCCAGATTTGCCAGCACCTCGCTGACGGTATCGGGCTTGTTTTCCTCACCATCGACCACATTTTGAATCAAATCGAGGCCATCGTAGATGGTGTCTGCTACATCAGGAGTCAATTCCAGACGATTATCCAGCGCGACACCAAAGACCTCTTCCATGTAGTGGGAAATGGTCTCGATGATGCTGATGCCGACGGCCCGGGCCGCGCCTTTCATGCTGTGGGCGACGCGATTCATCTCCCGCAGCAAATTATGCTGTGTCTCGCCTTCTGCCATTTCCACTTGCAGCAGCGCCTTATTCAGGGATTCTAAATATTCGTTGACCTCGACCCAGAATATACTCAGCAGGTCAGCGTCGGATGAATCGCTCATGGGTTATACCTGTAATCCGGTCAAAACATCAGTCACACGGTGGGCGGCGTCACGCAGGCGCTGGACACTGGCCTCGACCTGCATGGTGCTGCTGACTGTTTCGGTAGTGGCATGTTTAATGGTCCGCATGGCCTGTGTCAGTTGATCCATGCCGACGGTTTGTTGACGGGTGCTGGCGGCGATTTGCAGGGCAGCCATCGCCGCTTCTTCAATCGCGCGCGCTAACTCATGGATGGATTCGCCCGCACTGTTGACCAGCGATTGGCCTTGATCGACGCCTTTGCTGCCTTCTTCTGTCACCATCACGGCGGAATTGGTCGCCCGCTGGATTTCGCCTAATATCTCGCGAATTTGCACGGTGGCATCGCGATTCTGGTCGGCGAGATTCCGCACTTCCATCGCGACGACGGCAAAGCCTTTGCCTTCTTCGCCCGCGCGGGCGGCTTCGACAGAGGCATTCAGCGCCAGCATCCGCGATTGGTCTGCTAAATTATTCACAGCGGCGATGATTTCGCCAATTTGCTGGGTATGCTCGGACAGCACGAGGATGTTATCGGCAATATCTTCCACACGACGCCGAATCATATCCATACCGGCTATCGTTTCGGAGACGGCATCATTGCCCGCGCGGGAAATATCGACCGAGTGCTGCGCGGTCTCGGCAACGCCCTGTGCGCGTTCGGCTGTTTCGGTGACGGTTGCGCGGACTTCGTTCACCGTCGCCGTCGTTTCGGTCACCACAGCATCCTGCTCGTTCGCCATTGAAATCTGCCGCGAAGTCGCATCGAGGATGGCCTGCGTATCGGCATCAAGGCGTTTGAGCGCATTTTGAATCTCGCGCGTGATATTTTGCAATCGGTCAAGGGTACGATTGACAGCCACACCCAGCTTGACGACCATGCGCCCTTCTTTATCGACCATATCCAGTTCAGGCACGACCAGACGCACGCGCAAATCGCCATTGGCGGCCTGCTCAAGGATGCTGACGTAATCGTTCAACGTGCGGTCAATGCGGCGGTAGCTGAGGCCGTAGACGAACAGCCCAAATGCCGCGCCAAGCACAAACGCCAATACCGGCATAAGCACGAGCACCAGCGGATCATTCGTCGGGCGAAACAACAGTTCCAGCACCAGCACAGGGACAAATGCGGCAATGGCTGTCGAAAGGACAATGCCATTCGTCAGCAAACGAAAGGTACGCACCAGGGCATTGCTCTGGTCTGTTACAGGGATTGTTCGGGTCATGTCATCCATAATATTCAATCTTAGACTAGGTTGTCGTATCCGGTCTGTTTACAAGGTTACGCTGTTATTGCCTGCTCATTCAATAGGCTCAAGCGCGGCTTTTTGCTAGCACGCGCTAGCGCTATATCCGGTCATCGCCAATCATCAGGCGTTTGTCTTCTAACAAACGGGCAATGTCCAGTACAACCAGTCGCTGTTCCGTGACACCAAAGGCATAGCGCATATCTTCGGTTGGCTCAATCGTGTCGCGCGACAGCGTGAGTACCCCTTCGATGTGATGGGCAAGCAATCCCAATTTGAGTCCAGACGATTCAACAATGACCAGTTCTCTGGCAGGTTCTGTTTCATCCGTATCCATATCAAAGTAGTGCCGCAGGTCGAGTACCGTGACGATTTGCCCGCTGATATTGACGACGCCGGGATAAAAATCGGGCGTGCCGGGCACACGGGTCAAGGGTGGCAGCGGACGCACCATCTGAACGGTCATGACATCCACTGCATATTTCTCCACGCCGAGATTGAAAGTGAGGACAGTGAAGGCGGCATGTTCGGCGGCTTTGTCCTGCTTCAAGGGTTGGGCATATTGCCGCGCGCGCAAATGCAGCCGGGTTTCGATCTCGTCTTGCTGGCGGGTTTCGTCCCAATCCAATTGTTTCCAGATACTGCGCCAATCAATGGATTGAGGTTGAGGAGTGGGCTTCTGTTCGTCAGACATAAGGCTTTTACAGTTGGACAGTCTGCTGCTAGTATACACCTGACTCCGTGCATTCGCAGTAAAAATCGGCGTTAGGATATGATTTGTATGGGCATCTACTTGGACTCCATTGGTCATACTACCAATTTGGGGACACAGTTAGGCTGAAAGCAAAGCATTCGCATACCTGAGTGAGTTTTAAGAGGGCACATCAATTATGGTTGAGAAAAATGGACATCAAGCCGGGGAAACCGGCACGGAAAAGGTCAAACGTGGGTTAGCACAGATGCTCAAAGGTGGCGTAATCATGGATGTGGTGACGCCGGAGCAGGCCATCATCGCCGAAGATGCTGGCGCGTGTGCAGTCATGGCATTGGAGCGTGTCCCGGCGGACATTCGGGTGCAGGGTGGAGTCGCCCGGATGAGTGACCCGGATATGATTGAAAGTATTATGCAGGCGGTCAGCATTCCGGTGATGGCGAAGGTGCGTATCGGGCATTTTGTCGAGGCGCAAATTCTGGAAGCCATCGGCGTCGATTACATTGACGAGAGTGAAGTCCTCACCCCCGCTGACGAAGAACACCATATCAACAAGCACAAATTCAAAATTCCCTTTGTGTGCGGCTGCCGTAATCTCGGTGAAGCCCTGCGCCGGATTGCCGAAGGTGCAGCGATGATGCGAACCAAAGGCGAGGCCGGGACAGGCGATGTGGTCGAAGCGGTTCGTCATGCCCGTTCCGTCAACAGTGAAATCCGCCGCATTAGCGCGATGGATGAAGATGAACTGTTCACCTATGCTAAGAATATTCAAGCGCCCTATGCACTGGTGAAAGAAACCGCTGAACTCGGACGCCTGCCTGTGGTGAATTTTGCGGCGGGGGGTGTGGCGACCCCTGCCGATGCCGCGTTGATGATGCAGTTGGGCGTGGATGGCGTGTTTGTGGGGTCGGGCATCTTCAAGAGTGGCGACCCGGTGAAACGTGCCAAAGCCATTGTTGAGGCCGTCACCCACTACGACAACCCCGACATTCTGGCGAAAGTCAGCCGCAATCTCGGTGAAGCAATGGTCGGCGTCAACGTTTCTGAAGACAACCTATATATGGGTAAACGTGATTGGTAATTAAATCCGTGTGTTAAATCTAGGTGTGCGACCGTTGTCTGCGGTTAACTTCCGCTACACCTATGATTTCTCCATCAAGAAGCAAAAAACGCTTCTTGCCCATGAGCCGGTGCAGAGTTTGGTTAATGTACCGGCTCTCCTTTTTCCAAAATGCCTCTAGCGACAGTTCCGCTAATTCCTGC
>CAZTLI010000238.1:0-8211 GCA_964614375.1 uncultured Anaerolineaceae bacterium | reverse complement strand
CTTGTGCCGATGTCTATCCACTACCTATCACCCGATACAGGCGAAGTGGTCGCATTCGCCACCAACATCCACGACATCGAAATTCAGCCACAATCTCGTTAAGCTAGAATATCTGTGCTATCATTGCGATGTGCCTAATGGTCGTCATCATCCGTTTGTGGCGGCCTTCCCCTCAAGGAGCATGATGTGGCAGAGCCGCTGAAAGACAGTCTCTACAGTCGCCAATTTTTCGATGATTTAGCGGCGGCACTATATCGTCACTATCCATCATTTGACCGGGCACAGTTCATTGCCCGTATCTATGACGAAGCATGGCAAGACCGCGCCCTCAAAGACCGGATGCGACATACAACCACGGTGCTGCATCAATTTCTGCCCGGTGGCTATCGCGCCGCGCTGGACATCCTCAAAGCCGCTGCGCCGGCGTTAGAGGGGTCTGGCTTTCTATTGATGTCAATTTGTGAGTTTGTGGCGGTATATGGTTTGGACGATTGGGAAGTGTCGATAGCGGCGATGGAACTATTCACACAGTATTCCAGTGCGGAATTTGCGGTGCGTCCGTTCATCGTGCAGGATACACCGCGCATGATGGCGCAGATGTTGTCATGGGCAAGCCACGATAGTCACCATGTCCGCCGGCTCGCCAGCGAAGGCTGCCGTCCACGTCTGCCGTGGTCAATGGCATTGCCGCTGTTCAAGCGGGACCCTTCACCTATTTTGCCAATTCTGGAATGCCTCAAAAGTGACCCGTCGGACTATGTGCGGCGCAGTGTCGCCAACAATCTGAATGACATCGGCAAAGACAATCCCGATGTCGTCTTGGATATTGCTCGCCGCTGGCAAAAAGGCGCGACGGAGGATACACAGTGGATTATTCGTCATGCGCTGCGCTCACTCATCAAAGCGGGACACCGTGACGCCCTCGAACTACTTGGTTATGGTCAGGATGCACAGGTTACTGTGGAGCATATCCGCCGCGCTACCGACCAAATCCAGATGGGCGAGGCGATTGTGTTTAGTTTCGATATTGTGTCCAATGCCGATGCACCCCAGCAGTTGATGATTGACTATATTGTGCATTTTCAAAAAGCCAATGGCACACTCGCGCCGAAAGTCTTCAAACTGACGCAGAAAACGCTCGAACCCGGTGAACGGCTGCATATCGAAAAATCGCACACCATTCGACCCATCACCACCCGCACCTACTATCCCGGTGAACACGCGCTTTCGATTCAAATCAATGGCATGACCTATGATTGTGGACGTTTTGACTTATTGATGGACTAATATGGCGATAGCAAAACCGGGCGCGGAAACCGAATTCTGACTATCACACGCCCGGTCTATGATGGACTGAGGCAGGTTATACTGCTTTTGGATTAGCCCTGAACCATGCCACTGTTTCGCGTATCGCATCGTCTAGCGGGGTGGCTTGCATTCCAAATGTCGTCTCGAAGCGGCTGCTGTCCATCACGAACGGTTCTTCGAACTGATAGAGCGTGCCCAATAGTTCGCGCACAATCGGATTGAATAGGCCGACAATCCTGAGCAGCAGCTTTGGCGCGGCGGTAATCTTCGTTGGATGTCCACATGCCGCATAGACTTTCTCGATGAATTGATGTTGTGTGCGTGCGGGTGGACTGGGAATGTGCCAGACCTTACCCAATGCCTCATCGTGTTCACCCAGAATCACGAGCGCCTTACCCACATCGGGAATGTAGGTATGTGTGTGGGGCATATCCAGCTTGCCGATGACCTGCGCGCTTTTACCATGCACTGCGGGGTAGAAGACTCGTTCGCCCATCGCCGATTCCAGCACGCCCGGCCCGAAGAAGTCCGACGCCCGCCCAATCGCTAGGTGTACTGTGCCCGCCGCCTGTGCATCGAGCAGTTCTCCGGTCATTTGTGCGCGGACGATGCCTTTTTTATGTTCGGCGCTAAGTGGCAGGTCTTCGGTCATTGGTTTGCCGTGCGTGCGACCATAGGCGTACAGATTTTCCATGACAATCAATTTCGCCCCGGTTGCAATCGCTGCTTGTAGGACGCTGGTTTGCAATGGTGGGAATAGTTCAGGCCATTTGTGGTAGGGTGGATTGAGCGCGAAATAGATGTGGGTCGCGCCGTCTGCTGCCTGGTGTGCGAAATCGTGATTGCTGGCGTCGCCGCTGACCAGTTCAACCCCGTCAGGCAGGGGGGCCTTGCCGCTGCGGTTGACCATTCGCACCGTTTTTCCTTTATGGCAGAGTTCCGCCATAATTGCCATACCGACTGGCCCCGTGCCGAAGATGACGTGTCGTTCGATGTTCATGAGGTGTGTTCTCCTGTTGTATTTGATAGGCGCGTTGAATAGATCGCACCGAAAATGGGTTGATTAAATACTGTTATGCGATTGGAAATGACGGATTTGGTCTTAGACAGCCTGCGCTAACATTTGCACAGGGGCACGGTTTAGCAGGCGATTGGCTGAGTCAGGATCATGGCTCGGAAGATAAATCGTTGGCGTCGATCGTACATACGCCAGCGTGCGCGCCAGGGTGTTTTGCGCTGTGGCTATATCGGCTGTGACGCCATCGACTGTCTGTGTGAGCATGAACTGTTGTGTATAGGACACATCGCCCGCGAAGAAATACGACAGCCCATTGTCCGATTGCAAAATGACCGATAGATGCCCGTCACTGTGTCCCGGTGTCGGCACGAGATGGACATCACCGGCTTGCGTGAGTGTATGGCTCTGTGGGAATGCTGCGAATGGTGTATGCTCAAAATCCACCAGCACAGGTGTGTACCATTCAGGCCAGCGATGAGGCAAATAGCCATTCAACCTTCCCGCCAATCCTGCCGCCGCAGCGTGTTCTCGTCGAGAAACGAGAATGTCTGATTTTGGGAAGTGATGTAACCCACCAGCATGGTCTGTATGGAGGTGCGTCAGCACGACCCATCGCACATCGTTTGGCGATAGCCCAATTTTACGCATTTGTGCGCCAATTTCCGCTTCGGGCTGCACCGCCATCCGTACCCCGAAGCGGTAATAAGGATGCCAGCGCGGGAAATAACCCGGTTCACTGGTTTGTGTCGTATCGCCCGTATCAACGACAATCAAGCCTTCGGGATGTTCGATGACCCATGCGTAAATTGGTAGATTATCGGTCCACTCCCTGTCGCACAGGGTGTTAATCAGGCGCATCATGCCGCTGCCTGCGCCAGCGCGCTGGCGTTGTTTGATGGCGACGGTTCCGGTTTGAATGGGGTGAATTTTCATGTTTACTGCCTCCTGTTTTACTGTTTCTCCGGCAGGTAAAATCTGCCATACGCATTTAGAGGTCGGTTGGTCTGTATGATAGGTTTGTTGAACGTGTTATGGTTGGTGAGTTATGTCGGGGCGTTCAGGTCGGAACATCCCGACCAAATCCCAGCATACGTGTCAACTGCTGTATCTGCACACGAAACAAGGCGTCTACATCGCCAATTACTGGCCCGATGTGCCCGAACAATTCCAGCATGACAATCCCGTGCATTGGCCCCCACGCCAGATTCGATAAATACAGTGACAACGTAGAGATAGGGTATTCGCCATCTGCGATAATTTGCTGGAGATGAGGCTCAAATTCGGACGGCACAGTGTTGTAGGGTTTGGGCGGCTTGCATTCACCCGTTTGCAACGCCTCTTCCAGCAGTTGGACGAAAACCGCCAGTCCGCGTGCCGACGCCGGAACGGTGCGTTCGCGCGGGGCATGATAACCGGGAATGGGATTGCCGTAAATCAACTGGAAATCCACTGGATTGTCCCGCGCCCACTGCCGATAGGCCCACATGACGGCTGCGAGTTTGTCCAGGGTGCGGCCTTCTGTTGTGTCGCGTGCCTGTTCCAGCGCCTCGGCAAACGCATTGAAATTATCGACAATCAAAGCTGTAATCAGCGCGTCGAGATTCTCGAAGTAGTAGTACAAGGCCGATGGGGTTACATCGACCTTGCGGGCAATGGCGCGGATAGATAGACCAGCCGTACCCTGTTCCGCCATCATCGCCCGCGCGGCACGTTTGATGTCGTCTATCGTTTCTTCACGGATGTCTTCCCGTCGCCTGCGTGCCATTGAATAACCTTACAGCGTTTAATTAATTGAACACTGTTTATTATACACTGTTCAAAAAACTTGTCAACACCCCAATTTGCCACAATTTGATGGTCTGTGGTATGCTGCACAACGGTATCTTCGTATTTGTACAAACGTTAATAAACCTTAATGGCTGTGACCCTGTAGGCATGATATGATGCGAGTAAATGGTAAAGGGGAATGGCGATTGGACACAAAAATGATGAACTCCAAAAAATCACCCGCCGAACGCTATCGCGATGAGGTGCAGGTCAAAATTCAGAACTTGTTGGATGAATTCAGCGAAGGCGACATCAGCCGCGAACAATTCAATGTCATCTATGCGCGCTACAGTGATCAACTCTTGATTGCGGAGAAGGCGCTGGTGATGAAAGACGAAACTGTGCTTGATTCTGCCGATTATGGCGTGGCGACAGTGGCGCTGCGACAGGCGACGACCGGTATGGCAGTTGGCATGGCTATCCACCATCAGCGCAGCAGTATGATGATAGAAATGCTCGGCGATTTTAGTATTGCGCCAGAAGTCATTTCACCCATCCTCAACAGCATTGTCGAAAAGGTCGAAGCGGGCAAGACGATAGAACCCGACATCCGGCAGGCGCCGTCCGGGTCGTGGATGGTGTTTACAGCGTTGAAATATACGACGGTGGTCACGGTTTTCACAAAACAACCCGCGCCAGCACAGGTGAAAGAAATCCAACGCCTGCATACCGATTTTGAAACTGCCAATCACAAATTTCTGGCGGCAAACATGGTCAAAGCCAGTGATTTGGCCTATCCCTTCCTGACATTTGTTGAGAAGAAGCTCAAACGCTAACCTGCATAGCAAGCACCCAACGAAGATCACCAGGTCGTCCAGCATCTTGTCTGCTGGACGTTTGTTTTAGTTGGCTTAACTGCAATTTAATTCTCCAAAATTGCAAAATGATTGTAAGATAAAGAAGAATAATATCAGGTGCAATAATGAGTAATCATTTGCGGGGGAACGATGGCAAGCCAAAAACAGCAGATGCAGCAGGCTTTTCAACTCATCAAAGCCGGACAGAAGCAGGATGCGGTCAAGCTGCTCGTGCCGCTGCTCAAGCAAGACAAAAACAACGTCAACGCCTGGTGGTTAATGGCGAACGCGCTGGAAGATAAAGACAAGAAGGAGAAGGCGCTCGAAGCGGTTTTACGTCTTAAACCTGACCACACGGCTGCAAAAGAAATGCTGGCACAGATGAAGCCGCCGCCAGCAGATGACTTTGATTATGATGATGACCCCTTTGCAGTCGATGGTGAAAGCGATGATCCGTTTGTCGCGCCGTCATCCGCGTATGCACGGGACGACGACCCTTTCGCTGATGATGATCCCTTTGCGCCCGCAGCCGTCAGCGGCGGACGCCGCCAGCGTGGTCAGCAAAATTTTGAGAGTGATCCCTTCGCCAATGTCTACGATCAAGAAATTGACCTGCTGAGGAAACCTAAGCGTGCGGGCAGTTCTTCGTCGAATAACAACGCCATCATGCTGGTTGGCGGCATTGTCGTGGTCGTGTTGCTGGGGGCGATTGCCTTTCTCGTTACAATGAATATCGTTAATCAAAACACTGTTCCGACAGGCCCGTGCGAAGCCTCCGATACGCTGGTTGCAACCGTGCGGGATTACGTACAGTTCAATGACGGCGCACGTTTGGAAATGCGCGGTTGTATCGGTATGGGGCAGACACGCGGTGGACAAGTGAATGACCCAACGCTCTATCAAGGCTACAGCTTTTATGGGGAAGAAGGTCAGCGTGTGCGGATTGATCTAGAACGGCAAGATTTTAGCGACCTTGATCCCTACTTGCAATTGTTCGACAGTTCTGGTCAACGGATTGCCATTAATGATGATGGTGGCAGTGGTTTAAACTCGCGTATTGAACTCACACTACCCCAAACTGGTGTCTATCTTGTGATTGCCGAAAGTTTTGATGGGTTTGGGCCGACAGGGGCGTTCAATCTGACGGTGCGCTGATAGTCGCATGTGCCATCAGGCAGTCTACGACGGCCTCCACGCTCATATTATCGGTCTCGATGACGACTGCGCCCTCCGCGACTCGCAGCGGCGATTCGTGGCGGGTGGTGTCTTGTCTATCGCGTTCGCGCATGAAATCCAGCACATCGGTTAATTGCACATCGGGATTGTGCGTCAACAGGGCGGCATGTCGCCGTATCGCGCGCGCTTCGATGCTGGCCTGTAGATAGACTTTGAGTTCCGCACCCGGCAGCACCACCGTGCCAATATCGCGGCCTGCCAGAATGATGTGCCCATGACGGGCGATGTCATGCTGAATCCGGCGCACCGCCGCACGCACCAGCCCATGTGCGGCCACAGTGGGTACAGCGCGCGTCACTGTTTCGGTGTGCAATTCGCCCGATACAGGCGCGCCAGTGATATGCAAGCGCGTTTGTGCCCCATCCCGGTCAATCGACAGGTTTAATTCATTGACAATCGTCGCCAACGCGGTTTCATCGACTATATCCACGGCGGCGGCGAGTGCTTGATGTGTAATCGCGCGGTAGATGATGCCCGTGTCAATAAAGACATAGCCCAGGCGTGCTGCCAATTGTTTGCCGACGGTGCTTTTGCCGCTTCCTGCGGGGCCATCGATAGCGATGGTGTGAGCATAGCGCATGGTCGCGTCCTTCCTGATGCCGGGATATAAAAAAGAGCCATATGCGGCTCTTTGAATTCAAAATAGCGGTTTGTGATCTACAGGGTGGCGTGTGTGTAAAATGGCGTTTGGTCATTAACAGTCCTCACGTTTGCCGATACTGATGATAGGCTTTTTTGACTGTCGATGTCAAGCAGATGTGGACGGTGTTCCTGAATACTCCCGTATCATATAGAGGCGGTTGTCTTCGATTTTGTAGAGCATCGGCGCAACCAGAATCCCCGGATAACGCAGTCGCAGTCGTTTGGCCTCGCTGAGCGTGAAGTCGATTTCGTTGCCAATCTCAAACATGGGGGCAAAATGCCGGAAATGCTCCACCGCCCATTCGCGTTCCCAGCCACCGTTGTTGACCAGCCCATCAATGAACTGTCCCTGGCGTGCGATGAGATTGACCATGCCGCAGTAATTATGCCCGATGAGGGCAATCGCCCGCACGCCACCGACGGCGATGGCATAGGATACTTTGAATTCGCTGTACCGCAGGTTCGCGCCACCCGCCCGGATGATATAGGCGAAGTTATCGGGAATGGTCAGGTGTTTGCGATGATCCATACACATCCCAACCAAGAGCGCGGCATTGGTATAGGTCTCGAATTCGCGCCCCAGATTGTGGTATTCGAGCAGGAAGCCAATCGGTGTCTCACGATACTGGGCCGGAATATCAGCCGTCTGTTCGACGGGCATTAACCGTTCAACCATCTATGTTTCCTCTCAATATGAAAGGCCGGGACTTATAACCGTATCCCGGCCTCAAACGACTACACAATAATCTCATGCTCATCGCGCGGCGCACCCAGAAAAGCACGCTCTGCCTCGATGATTTCCGGTTCGAGTTTGACATACAGCGGCGACGGTTCGCGCAGGGTTTGACCGGGTTGCAAATCGCACTTCGACCATGTGCCGATTGCACCGCTGCCATCGTAAATCAGGGCTTTGTGTGAGCGTTCGGACTCAGCATAGTCCGCGATCTTCAATTCACCGAACAACTGTCCATCATAGCCTAACATCTCGTGGACGCGCTGTGCGCTGAAGGGCAGGAATGGCGACAGCAGCACCTTCAGATTGTCGATGACCCGCAGCACCGTATAAACCGAACGGGCTGCGTCGGCTGCGTCGTCTTTGATGGTTTTCCAGGGTTCGCGTTTATCCAGATAGACATTGGTATCACGCGCTAAATCCATCGCTGTCCGTAAGGCTTCGCGCAGCTTGACCTTTTCCAGCAGATTGCCGACAGTCTCAAACCCGGCTTCGACTCGGGCGATGATGGCTTTGTCGTCGTCTGTGAGTTCGTCGTATTCGGGCACTTTGCCATCAAAGCGTTTGTAGGCAAATCCGAGCATCCGGTTGACCAGATTGCCCCATGTCGCCAATAGTTCACCATTCACGCGCTCATAGAATCCTTTCCA
>CAZTLI010000237.1:0-8228 GCA_964614375.1 uncultured Anaerolineaceae bacterium | reverse complement strand
ATGTGCCGGAGACGATGGTGAAGGACGTGTTACGAAGTATTCAATGATATAATAGCCGTATCGACTCCGGGATAGATCATGGAAGTGTCACCATGTCTAATAATGAGGATAGTCACGTAACGGTTGATGAACTAAAAAAACAGGTTGAGGAATTTCAAATCCTCTTCGACTCCATTCCGATTATGCTCTGGTACAAAGACAAGAATAACCGCCATATTCGTGTCAACAAAGCGGCGGCAGACCTTGAAGGGCTTTCACCGAGCCAGATTAATGGCAAATCCGCCTATGATATGTATCCCAAAGAACAGGCGACGGCTTTTCATAAAGATGATTTGCAGGTGATTACGACGGGGCAGCCCAAGCTCAACATCGTTGAACAACACACCAGTCCGAAGACGGGCAAGCTTGTCTGGTTGCAAACCGGCAAAGTACCCTATAAAGATAAAGATGATCAGATTATCGGTGCGATTGCCTTTGCAGTGGACATCACCGAACAAAAACAGGCAGAATCGGCGCTGCGTGAAGCGCATGACAAGCTCGAAGAACGCAATCGTCAGCTAGGACGTCTGACCGAGTTCTTCGGCTCAACGCTGGAACAGATGTCAACCTCCGTGCAGCATGGCGCAGATGCGGAAGAGCTGCTGCGATATATTAAAGAGGCGCAGGAGCAGTTTGAAAAATTGGGCTGATTCATCGAAAAGATAGTGATTATGTCTAAACAAATTCTCTTATTACATGGGCCAAATCTCAATTTACTGGGTACGCGCGAACCCGAAGTCTATGGCAATATGACGCTGGAAGATGTGAATGACCTCTGCATCAAACACGTCCAGCGCTACGATGCCAAACTGCGCGCCCAGCAGTCCAATCATGAAGGCGAACTCATTGATATGCTGCATGTGGCGCGTAATTGGGCTGACGGCGCGGTCTTTAATCCCGGGGCCTATACGCATACGTCGATTGCACTACGGGATGCGATAAGTGCAGTCAATTTCCCGGTGGTGGAAGTCCACCTGTCCAATACACATGCGCGTGAAGAATTTCGCCACAAATCGCTGATAGCCCCCGTTTGTGTCGGGCAGATAACGGGCTTTGGCTGGCGAAGCTACATCCTTGGCCTGGATGCGCTTCTGGGTCATCTCGGTGTGCTGGCATCCCCGTAACTTTGTCACACTTCACCAATTCTATAGAGCGATTTTTAGCCATTGTCCACTGTGGGAATAATGCGCGCGACTTTGTATACTCAATCGAGCGAATTCCAACACGCGGAGAAGTGACCAGATGTCCACCATAGCGACAATCCTCAAAGCGATTGATGAGCAGGCCATTCAATTCATCGACCTGTGGTTTACCGACATCACAGGTATCGTGAAAAGTGTGACTATTCCTGCTCTCGAAATGGAAAATGTGCTCGAAAATGGTTTCCACTTCGATGGATCGTCTATCGAGGCTTTCGCGCGTGTTGCCGAAAGTGACATGGTGCTCTGGCCAGACCTGAACACGTTTGTCCTGCTACCCTGGGGCGCGCCAGAAGAACGCACCGCTAGACTGATTTGTACCGTCAGCACACCGCAAGGCGACCCGTTTATTGGCGACCCGCGTAATGTCTTGATTCGTGCTCTGAATCAGGGCGAAGACATGGGTTATGTCTATAAAACCGGGATGGAACTGGAATTCTTCCTGCTTCCACTGGATGCCAATGGACAGCCACAAATGCGGGTGACGGACGATGCCGCTGGCTATTTTGATCGTCCCTATGAACGGGTACAAAGTGTCCGTAAGAAAATGCTGGCGACACTGGCGGCGCTGGGTATCCGCGTCGATTCAACGCACTCTGAAATTGGCTTCGGACAACATGAAATCGACTTTCAATACAGTCATGCCCTGGAAACGGCAGATAATATCCTGACGGCACGGGTCGCGTTGAAGACCATTGCGCGGCAGGCCGGACTGCACTGCACATTTATGCCGCGCCCATCCGCCGATATGCCCGGTTCGGGGATGCACACCCACCAGAGTTTACATGACTTCAAAACCGGGGAAAATATCTTTGTGGATTTGAATCGCGAATACAATCTATCGGACATTGCCCGCTATTTTCTCGCTGGACAGCTTGCTCACGCGCGTGGGATGAGTGCGGTGCTCGCGCCATTGGTCAACTCATATCGACGACTGGGCTTAAGTTTTGAAGCCCCGGTCTATGTGACGTGGGCGCATGTGAACCGTGCGGCGCTGATTCGTGTGCCGGGAACTGTCGCCGGAAAAGAGGCGCACACGCGGTTGGAATTACGCTGTCCTGACCCCAGCAGCAACCCCTATCTGGCAATGGCGGTGATGTTGTATGCAGGTTTGGATGGCATCAAACACAAACTGCCGCTGCCTGACCCATTGGAGGAAACGCTCCTCGCGCAAAAACCCGGACGAATGCGACAGGTGGAAATGTTGCCCACATCGCTTGGCGAAGCGTTGGACATTATGAGCCAGGATGATGTCATACTCTCTGGCTTAGGCCCCTATATTAGTGACCGTTATCTCGAAGCCAAGCGGCAGGAATGGGCAGCCTACAAACGACAGGTCACGCAGTGGGAACTTGACCAGTACCTCAATCGGTTTTAGCTTCATTCGCTGTCTGAATGACGAGGCTGTGAATACGCTCCAGCGCGAGATGGGCGTCGTCTGGCAGGGTGACGATAGAGACGCTGCAACGTGATGCGCCCTGTGCAATCGCCAGTATTGGAATCCCCGATAGCACGGTTAATATCTCCGCCACCAGCTCAAGATGGGTCGCAAAGGCCGCGCTAATTGCTGTGATGATGCTCACCGGATGGATGTCCCAGGGCGGCATATTGGGATGTTTTTGCAAGTCGTTGATGAGCGCGGTCTGGACGGTTTGGCTGGCATCGCTGCCCGCGCTCGTCGGGATGACAAAACACACAAAGGTTTGCGCCGATGATTGCGCCGAAATCATGACTTCTGCATGATTACCAATGGTATCCATCAACGTGTTATCGACTAATTGCGAGATTTCCGCCAATGACCCGCTGCGATTGGCAAATAACCCTATTCCCTGTATGGTCGTGACGGCCTTAATCGTGGGCATCGCCGGTGTGACGATGTTGTGAATTCGCGTGCCGGGTATCGTTGGCTTGTGGATATTTGCCACGCGAATCGGGATATTGCGCTCGCGCAGCGGCGGAATCGTGCGGGCGTGTAAAATGTGTGCGCCGAAATAGGCCAGTTCTGCGACTTCATCGTATCCTAATTCGGGAATGGTTCGCGCAATTTTGATTTGCTGCGGGTCAGTGGTCATCATCCCATCGACATTGCCCCACATCCATACTTCGTCGGTATTGGCACAAATACCGACAATTGCCGCCGTATAATCGCTACCGCCACGTCCCAATGTCGTGATCCGACCATCGGCTGTTGTGCCGATGAATCCTGTGATAACCGGAACGATATGTCTATCGAGCATCGGCAAGAGGTTTTCGGCAATTTTTTGTTGTGTAAGCGCCATGTCGGGCGTTGCGTGACCAAATACGGCATCGGTCACAATCAAATGCGTGGCGTCAATCGCAACACCGCGGATGTCATTTTCGCGCAGCAAAGAGGCAATAATCCGCGCCGCGAGTCGTTCGCCAACGCTCACTACCGAATCAAGATGATCAATTTTCTGGGTATCGGCGGTGCTATCCGCGATTTGTTGACATAAGTCGAGCACATCAAACAGCAGGCGGTCAAGATCGGCCTGAAGCGCACCGCGTTCCACCGCGCCAAGTGGGAGTTCGTTTGTCAGCGCCATGTGCCGCGTTCGCATGTTGGCGACAATACGACGATAGCCACGACGATCACTCCGCTGGGCATAAAATGCCGCTTCGAGCAGGGCATCGGTCACGCCTTCTAATGCGGATACCACCAGCAGCAATCGTTCTCGACGACGAAATTCTTCCTGGACGACATGGAGAACCTGTAACATCCCATTTAGTGTGCCGACGGCAGACCCGCCGAACTTCATTGTCAGTGTGCTCATGAACAAAACTCGCAGATGCGTGCATGTTGGTCTGTAATGCAATATGAATGTAACAAATCCTGTCACCGGAAAACAGGTGCAGTCTTGATATACGACCATGGTAGTGGGTCACATATTGCCGTCCTTCTAGTGACTGTTTGATAAGTGTTTTTCATCCTGTGCGCTTCAATCATTGCAAGTTTGTCAGTCACAGCATAAACTAATTATGTTGATGAGTATCAACAATATTGTTCTTTATCGCAGGAAACGACCATGACCGACATAACAGCCGACCACCGCATGGTTGCCGGTGTACGTTTTCAAAAAGTGGGAAAACTCTATCACTTTGATTATAGTGATTATCCAGAATTAAAAGCAGGCGATTATGTGATTGTCGAAACATCGCGGGGGCGTCAGATGGGGCAGGTGATGGGCTTTACGGGCGCGGATGAAGCCCAGCGCGATTATCGCCCTATCATGCGACCCGCCACCCCGCGCGACCTGGTGCTGCGGCAATCGTGGGAAGCCAGGCAGCCCGAAGCGCTGGATGTGTGCCTCGATGTGGTGAGCAATATGCAGGAATACAACGAGGCCAAGTTTATTGCCGCCCAATACAATTACGATGGTTCGATGGTCACCTTCTTGTTCAGTGCCGAGCAAAAAATCAACACCGGACGTTTATGGTCTGAACTCAATCGCCGCTTTGATGCACAGGTTGAACTACGCCAGATTGGCCCGCGCGATGTTGCCAAACTTATGGGCGGTTATGGCGCGTGTGGCGAATTGCGCTGTTGCAGCACCTTCTTGACCGACTTCAGTCCGATTTCAATCAAGATGGCGAAAGCACAGGGGATTTCGCTTAATCCGTCGGAAATCACGGGGATGTGTGGGCGTTTGCGCTGCTGCCTTGTCTATGAATATGAGCAGTATGTCGAGGCGCGTAAGCAACTGCCGCGTCGGGGTAAGCGCGTCGGAACACCCTTTGGTGAAGCGAAAGTGATTGATGTCAATCCCATACGGGATGCGGTCACCGTAATCGTCAATGAAGATGGCACACGCAAAATCATCCAGCGTGAAGACCTGATTCCATTGGATGAATTGGAAGCGCTGCAAAGGAAGTCCCAACAGCCCTGTGACAAACACGGTGATGAGCCGTGCGACTGTGGGAAGCAGCCGGGAGAACGTCGCGCTGACCAGTAGGTGTCGATTTGCAGTCCAATAAGACCATTGAGTGCTTGATGGGTACACGTAGGCGGGTAGAATCCTAACCCGCCTATCGCATTGTAGATCGGAAGGAGCACATACCGCAGTGTCTTGCGGTAACGATTTATGACTGAATTGAATCAACCCCAGCGTGTGCTTGGTGTTTTCGCCCATCCCGATGACCCGGAATTTTTTGCCGGTGCAACCATTGCGCGCTGGGCGAATGCAGGCGCGCATATCACATTTGTGGTCGCGACCAGTGGTGACAAGGGCAGCGATGACCCCGCGATGACCGCGCAAGAATTGGTTGAAATCCGTGAAGCAGAAGAACGGACTGCCGCCTCTGCGTTGGGTGTGAAAGAGGTCGTGTTTTTGCGTTATCCCGATGGCGAGTTGTATCCCACGCTTCAGTTACGCCGGGACATCACCCGCCAGATTCGTCTGCGCCAACCAGATGTCGTGGTGACCTGTGACCCCACATTGTTCTGGCGTGGTACGACCAGCATTAATCATCCTGACCACCGTGCAATCGGCGCGGCAACATTAGAAGCGGTGTTTCCGGCTGCGCGTGACCGTCTCAACTTTATCGAGCTTGAGCGCGATGAGGGTCTCTCGCCACACAAAGCCCTCACCGTCTATATCGCAGGGCCAGCGCAATATACGCATAAAGTTGATGTGACTGATTTTATCGAGACCAAAATCCAATCCCTCCATGCCCATAAGAGTCAGATTAAAGATATGGAGGCGATGGCGGAACGCATCCGAGAACGAAGTCTTGATCCAGAAGCGCCGCCCGACCAACCTCGATATGTTGAATATTTCCGTGTGATTACGTTGAGTTAAGGAGCGGGCGATGCCGACTATTGATTTCATGACTGCGGCTGCATCGCTGCGAGAAGAACTGATTGCCCGTCGCCGTGATTTGCATCGTCATCCCGAATTGGCATTTGAAGAGGTGCGGACATCGCGGATTGTTGCGGAGGAATTGACACGGCTTGGCCTTGAAGTGCAGACCGGAGTCGCGAAAACCGGCGTTGTGGGCCTTCTGGAAGGGGCAGATGATGGCCCGACGGTGCTGGTGCGTGCCGATATGGATGCGCTGCCCATCCTTGAAGAGAATCAGACGAACTATGTATCGACTCTTCCCGGCAAGATGCACGCCTGTGGTCACGATGGGCACACCGCTGTCGCGCTGGGGGTTGCTAAATTGCTATCGACCTATCGAGACAATATCGTGGGACGGGTGAAATTTGTGTTTCAACCAGCCGAAGAAGAAGGCGCGGGGGCCGCTGCCATGATTGCAGATGGTGTGCTCGAAAATCCGCGCCCCGATGTGAGTTTGGGATTGCATCTGTGGAATGAGCTGCCATTAGGAAAATTGGGTGTGGCGGATGGCCCGGTGATGGCCAGTCCATCCATTTTCAAAATCAGGATTGTGGGCAAAGGCGGGCACGGCGCGCTGCCTGACCAATCCAACGACCCCATTGTATGTGCGGCGCAGCTTATCACAGCATTGCAGACAGTTGTCAGTCGCAATGTCCCGCCGTTAGAAAGTGCTGTACTTTCCGTGACGACGATTCATGCTGGCAGCGCCTTCAATGTCATTCCGGGTCAAGCCGAACTGACTGGCACGCTGCGAACCTTCAAACCCGATGTGCGCGATATGGTCAGTCAACGCATTGAAGCTATCACCGAAAATCTGTGCCGAGCGATGGGCTGTACCGCGACAGTCGAAATCGACCATTTTACAGAGGCCGTAACCAATCATCCCGAGGTTGCCGACACTGTGCGGGGTGTATTTCGGCAACTGGTCGGGGATAGTAATCTCATTCTGGATGAACGCACGATGGCGGCTGAGGATATGAGTTTGCTGATGAATGATATTCCGGGGATGTTCTTTTTTGTCGGGTCTGCCAATGCTGAACGGGGCCTGAATTATGGGCATCATCATCCCCGCTTTGACTTTGACGAGGAGGCGCTGCCGCTGGCTGTGGCGTTGATGACGGCGGCAGTTGCAGCCTATGTTCTGCCGGAGGGTTGATGGCTGCGGGGAATGTATTCCGCTGGAAAGAAGGCAGCGGTTGGCTGGTGCTAGCTGGTGGCACAACCAATGCCAGTGAGATTCGCGCTCAGGTATTAGGCCGTGCCAGCGCCGAAGGTGGCGTAGCATATATTTCGCTGAATCCCGAAGATGATAGCGTGCTGGATGATATGGAAGACCTGGGCGCGCCTGCCGGGTTTCTGGTGGACATTTTGCGCGAAGATGATGAGACTATCGTTAAGCAGCTGCAAGAGGCCAGTATCCTTGTCATTCAAGACTCAACCGACCTCGTTACTTTGTTGTCTGCTTTGCGTGGGGCGGCGGAACGCGGACTAGCGGCTGCCTATGAACGGGGCGCAATAGTGCTCGTTGAGGGATTGTCCACGCACATATTTGGAACGTGGGTGATTGTGGATACTGGCGAACCCATCAGCGGCCTCTCGTGGTTGACCGAAGGGCTGATACTGCCGGGCATTACCAGCATCGCCGATTCCGAAATTGCCCGGATGCTGCTTAAGGCCAATCCAACCGCTATTGCAGTCGGGATAGGCAGCGGTTCTGCGCTGGCATTGGGGCCAGAACAGCGGCTTGACGTTTGGGGTGATAAAGAAATTACAGTAGCGCTTGGCAGCGCCTTTAAATCCGATGATTCTTGAGCCATCGACCCGTTAATCTGAAAAATATACAAATCGCAGGGCATACCAGATATGCAACAGACATTTTTGTAATTCTGATTTACAATGAGCACTGAGATAGGCAACTTAAGGGGAATATATGCCCGTTACCATTCTCATTGGCGCCCAGTGGGGTGATGAAGGCAAAGGTCGTGTCGCCGATTGGTTAGCGGCAAGTGCTGATGTTGTGGCGCGTTATGCCGGTGGCGATAATGCGGGTCATACCGTATCGGTTGGGGACGAAGTATTCAAACTGCACCTCGTGCCCTCTGGTATTTTGCATCCTAATGCGGTCTGCGTC
>CAZTLI010000236.1:0-8260 GCA_964614375.1 uncultured Anaerolineaceae bacterium | reverse complement strand
GATCAAAAGCCAACCCATTGGCAGGGAGGGAGCAATGGCGACCAGTAAAACTGACCCTACACCGGACACTTCGACTGAAGGCAGTGGTAAATCCGTAAAAACGGAAATCACAAAACCGGATGTTCCTCAAACCAATAGTCAAGATGCCAACGCCAAAGAAGTGAAGTCAACCATCACCAAGCCAGATAGCGATGCTAAAGATGTGAAGACCACCATCACTAAACCGAAAACTGCCGCCGATGGTGCGCGTGCAATGAAGTCACCGCAGGTTGCGCCCAACGAAGAGTATCAATATAAACTCATCCCAGATGCCGTTTGGCCCCCGCCGATTTACATTCGCAAAGACATCACCAATGATGAGCGATTCTATATGGAACATCGCTGGCACAGCCAATGGGCCTTTTTTGACAAGAAAGCGTCCGAGGCAAAAAGGAGGCATCAGCGATTGCAGCTTATCATCGGACTGGGGTCAGTCACGGTGCCTGTGCTGGTTGGGATCAGGGGCGATACGGATGTGGCACAAAATGGACTGTATGTATTGACCGTCATCATCAGTCTGGCGGTCGCGATGGCAGCAGCCATTGAAAATGTACAAAAATATGGCGACAGTTGGCGTTCCTATCGCCATGCTGCGGAGGAACTGCTGCAAGAAAAATCACTCTATGACAATCGCGCCGGACGCTACGCGGATATTCCTAGTCCATTCCTCCGTTTTGTCGAGCGTGTCGAAGAAGTTATCGCGCAACAAAATGGTCGCTGGATACAGGTACAGGAAAAAGCCCAGCAAGCGGCGGATGAACAGAGTAAAGAAATCCTCGATAAAGCCAGAGGCCGCGAGAGTAGTGATACAGCCGATAACAGTGGTTCAGCGGGCTAAGGTACTCCTAATTGAAGCCAAAAAAGGCCAATCGCCCTGGATTGGCCTTTTTGTTTATACCTCTACGACTCAGGCAGGAACTGATTCTTCAACCTGTTCGGTATAGGTGAGTTCCTTTTCACGGCGGAACTGTTTAGTATACAGTTGATAGTATTTACCGCGCTGGCGCAGCAGGTCAGCATGACTGCCGGACTCGATAATCTGCCCATTCACGATGACCAGAATACGGTCTGCGCGTTTGATGGTACTGAGCCGGTGGGCGATGATGAAACTTGTGCGCCCTTTCATCAGCACATCCATCCCACGCTGAATCAGGTCTTCGGTCAACGTATCGACTGAACTGGTCGCCTCGTCCATAATGAAGATTTCCGGCTGCGCCAGTACCGCCCGCGCCAGACTAATCAACTGCTTCTGACCAACAGATAGCAGGTTACCGCCCTCGCCCACTTCTTCATCATACCCTTGCTCGAATTCGATAATGAAGTCATGCGCGCCTGCAAGTTTTGCCGCATCCTCAATCTGTTCATCTGTCGCGTCTAAACGCCCGTACCGCAGATTCTCGCGGATTGTGCCGGAGAACAGATGCGGTGTTTGCAATACCACTCCGATCCGCGATTGGATAGCGTGTAAGGTGTAGTCGCGATAGTCTTTGCCACCGATGCGAATTGTCCCGGACTTCGGCTCATAGAAACGACATATCAGATTGACAATCGTACTCTTGCCGCCGCCCGTCTCGCCGACCAGCGCAATCGTCTCGCCGCGATTGACCTTCAGATTGAAATTTTCCAACACGATCTTGTCTTCTTCATAGTAGAAGGTGACGTTATCAAATTCGATGTCGCCCTGTATCGTCCCGGGGTCAGATGCGCCAGAACGATTCTTCACTTCAGGATTCGTATCCAGCAGCGAGAATGATCGTTCGGCTGAAGCAATCGCGTGCTGCATTGACGAATAGACGCGCGCCAAATCCTGTATAGGCCACATCATTGATGTGATATAGCCGATGAATGCTTGAATACCGCCCACAGTCAGAATGCCAATCTCGACCTGAATACCGCCGTACCAGACCACCGCGCCAACAGCGAACGCGCTGACCAACTGTACAGCCGGTAAGAACAATGCTGATAGCCACGCCGCCTTGTACGATGCTTTGTACATATCATTCGACAAATTCGAGAACTCATTCAGATTAGCATCCTGTCGATTGAGACCCTGTACGACGCGCACACCGGTGATGTTCTCGTTGTATGACCCGGTTATCTTCGAGTTGAACTTACGTGACAGGCGATATTCCACCAGAATGCGCTTTTTGAACCAGATGGCAATCACCAGCAGCACCGGAATCATGATAAGGACGACCAGTGCAAGCTGCCAGCTAATGATGAGCATGAAGCACATCGCCGTAATCACATTCATCACAGCCCAAGTCGTGTCCAGCAAACCCCACGTCACCAGATCGGCGATGCGCTCTGAGTCGGACGTGACACGCGACATGATCCAACCAACAGGTGTGCGGTCAAAATAAGAAAACGACAGGTCTTGCAGGTGATTGAACATCTTCCGGCGGAGGTCATACTGCACACGTTGACCGAGAATTCCCGTTAAGTAAATGAAACAGAACACCGCCATCGCCTGAATAACAATCAGCGACCCATATAGCAGCACGAGGTCACGCAGGCGTTCATGGTCACCACCGCCAATCCCCTCGTCGATAATCGAACGACTAATGAATGTGAACGTGCCGCCTAGCAAGGCTTCCACACCCACGGCGATCAAAAAACCAAGAACCCATTTCCGGTGGGGTTTCAGTTGTGCAATGATTCGCAGCAGCGTACCCCCGTTGAACTGCGCGTCAAATTCCTCTTCTTCAAAACTATACTCATCCGACACGAGCCAGTTCCTCCTCTAGTTCTGTTTCGATGCGTGCCTGCATATCATACGTGCGGCGATAAATGCCATTGTTCGCCATTAACTCCCTGTGTGTACCACGTTCCACGATTCGCCCTTTGTCAAAGACTAGAATCAGGTCAGCCGTCATCACGCTTTGAATGCGATGAGCGATAACGAAGGTCGTTCGCCCTTCCATCAGGTTATTCAGCGCATCGCGAATAGACGATTCCGTTTCGGTATCCACTGATGATGTTGCATCATCCAGAATTAAGATGCGCGGGTTCTTGAGCAATGTCCGCGCCAGCGCCACCCGCTGCTTCTGCCCACCGGAGAGGGTTACACCCCGTTCACCGACCAGCGTGTCATACCCTTTCGGGAACGTTTGGATAACCTCGTGAATGGATGCTGCCCGTGCTGCTGCTTCAACTTCTTCATCGCTCACCTGCCGACTTACACCCAACGCGATATTTTCGCGAATGGTGCGCGAGAACAGGAATGGCTCTTGTTCAACAATGCCGATGTTCGCGCGCAAAAAGTGACGTGGAAAATCCACCAGTTCAATCCCATCAATCGTGATTGAGCCAGATTGATAGTCATAGAAGCGCGGAATCAGACTCACGAGCGAGGTTTTGCCAGACCCGGTAGAACCCAGCAGAGCTACTGTTTTTCCTGATTCGATGCTAAAACTCACATCATTCAATACCGGTGACGCATCCCCGATATATGTGAACGAGACATTTTCAAAGGCGACCGCGCCACGAACCGCTTTTAGGGGTGGTGACTCTGTTTTGCCCAGCGGCACACGATCTTCACGAATAATCTCCGCTACACGGTCATACGACACCATACCTGTAGACATCTGAATAATCAGCCGACCCATCTCGCGCATCGGGAAGATGATCCAGATTACGGTGCTGGCATAGGCCATGTATGTTCCGACGGTGATTTCGCCGTTGATTGCCAGCGTCGCGCCAGTGAAAAACCCGAACAACATCTGGAAGCCAGTGATAATGTCTGTAATTGGCCAATAGCCAGAGTGCATAAGCATAAAATTCCGGCCTAGCCGGAACTTTTCGACATTTTCCTTCTCAAATTTGTCACGTTCATACGACTGGCGGGCGAAAGCCTTGACCACGCGCACGCCCGACAGATTTTCCTGCAAGACGGTGGATAGGCGCGCTTCTTGTTCCTGGAACGCCTCATACGCCTTCGATAAGCGTCTGAAAAAGAACAGCGACAGCATAAACACCACCGGAATGACAATGACCGATACCAGCGCTAGCTGCCAGTGCAGGGTGAGCAGAAATACAAAGTTGACGATGAACAACAGCAAAATCCGCCCGACGCCGATGGATTGTTCAGCGAAAAAGCGGCGTATCGAGTCAATGTCGGACGTACAGCGCTGTACCAGTTCACCCGTCTGCATTTTGTCGTGATAGGTGAAGGACAGATGCTGCACATGATCATACAGATAGTTCCGCAGGTTCTCGGCGATCCGTTCTGCGGTTCGCGCTGCCAGGGCCCCACTCAGAAATGTAAATAGGCCGCGTCCTAAGGCGAGCAGCAGGAAACCGCCTGCAACCAGCGCAAATACACCCGTCATGCCTTGCGGCAAGATTTCGTCGATGAAATAGCGTATCAACCAGAATGTCGCTGTATTGAATGCCGCACCAATACCCAGGAAAATCACGGCGCCCAAATAAACGAGCCGATGCCCTTTCATGATTCGCCATAACCCGACCAAACGGTTATCCGCAACGGCGTGTTTCAAGTCTTGCGGTGTTTGATTATGTTCTACTATGGACAAGATGCGTTTGCCTCCACAGTCCGAATGACAAGTTGGGGTTAACCTGCAAGAAGGTTAACAATGCTTATCCCCCGTGCGGAGGAAACCGGATGCTGATGTGTAACGAAGTTGCTAAACAGATGCGCTAACTTGATACGTCAAAAGCTACCGTATAAGGTAACAACGGGTCATTATGGTTGTCAAGTAGTGAAAAGTCAAGCCTTAATACCCTTTCACCAGACATCATAACATGGTTAAGACACAGGCACGCTGTCCATTAGCGCCACCCTTGCCTGTACCTTTGTACAGTCAGCACGATATACGTTTATCGTTAACAGGTCGTTCATTTATCGCAAATAAAAAACGCCTACACATCTGTGCAGGCGTCCATCTGTGTTTCAAGGATATTCTGATTGCTTGTCAGCCGTTCAGCGTGTCAGCAAAAGCACGAGTCGTCCTGCAAGTGATTCAACTTTAAGTGAAATGCTAACACATCTGTTTATGGCGAAACGTGCGCTTCGACGTGAATCCATCTTCAACCAGCACTCAAGTAATCTATTTACGTCGCGTCACCGTCGCCACTCCCGATACCTGCGCCAAGCTCACGATCCAGCATAAAGATCGCCAAATTTGAATCGCCAACCCGTCGCAAGTCTTGCAGTACCGCGTCCACAACCGCTTCTTCTTCGACCTGTTCATCCACAAACCATTGTAAGAAGCTGTTGGTCGCATGATCACTCTCAGCGATGGCTAAATCGACCAGTTGATTGATGAGATGCGTTACATGCTGTTCATGCCTCAGCGCATCCTCGAACGCTTCCACAGGCGTCGCCCAATGGGTCTTTGGCCCGGCAAGTGGTTTCAATTCTACGCGCCCGTTGCGTTCGTTGATAAAATCATAGATTTTCATCGCATGAACCAGCTCTTCCTGAGCATGATTGTGCATCCATGCGGCAAAACCGGGCAAGTTTTCGGCTTGAAAATGCGCCGCCATCGACAAATACGTATAAAACGCAGAAAATTCCGCGTTAACTTGTTCATTCAGTGCCGCTTGCACTTTCTCTTTTAACATTGGTTTTCCTCCGAGTATAGCTGATTAACTCAAGGCATTGATCGTATCACACACGAGTTAACTTCACATAAAATTGCCACCCATAAACAGGTCATCCGCAAGGATGGCTACTTCAACCCTTCCCACAATTCTTCTTCAGCCATCGCTATCGCACGTTCCAGAATATCAAGCCCTTCGTCTATTTGTGCCTTTGTAATAACGAGCGGCGGCGCAAATCGCAGACCACTTACCCCGCAACCCAGTGTCAGCAGACCGTGCAAAAACGCATAATCGACCACCTGATTACGAAATTCGGGAATCGGGTCGCCTTGAGAGTCGACAAAATCCATGCCAAGCATGAAGCCTTTACCATCAATACGGCCTAACGAGGGGTGATTTTTGCGAAAGCCGTGCAAACGTTCGAGCGTATAGTCACCCAGTTTTGCGGCGTTGTCCATCAACCCTTCATCTTCAACAATTTCGAGTGTCATTAAGCCCGCAGCGCAAGCCAACGGATTACCGCCAAACGTGCTGGCATGTGCCCCCGATTGCCAATGCCCCATCACCTCTTGATGCGCCACAATCGCGCCAATGGGTATCCCCGAACCGAGTCCTTTTGCCAGACACACAATGTCCGCCTCAACACCCCAATGTTCGGAGGCAATCCACTTTCCGGTGCGCCCAATGCCTGATTGAATTTCGTCAACAATCAATAAAATGCCGTATTCATCACACAACGCACGCAAATTTGGCAAAAAGTCATCTGGGGGAACAATATAACCGCCTTCGCCTTGTATAGGTTCAACGATAATCGCTGCCACCTCGTCGGGCGCAACCTTTTTCTTAAATACAAGCTGCTTGATAAACTTGATAGGATCGCCCCATCCTGCTCCATTCGCAATATCCACACGATTGGGATAGGGAATATGCACTACCCCACCCGGAATATAGGGGTAGTATGCACGCTGCACCGCTTTACTCGCTGTTACAGACAATGCTCCCATCGTTCGTCCGTGAAATCCACCATAAAATCCCATCACATAGGGTCGATTATCATAATAACGCGCCAATTTGAGCGCCGCTTCCACAGCTTCCGCACCGGAATTACCATAATAAATCCGCTTCTCTTCCGGCTTTGCCCCTTTAATAGGGATAATTTGCTGAAGTTTTTCGGCTAATTTGACAGGTTCCGGGCAAAAGAAATCTGTCCCGCCAATGTGCAAATAACGCTCGGCCTGTTGTTTGACTGCCGCCACCACACGCGGGTGACTAAAACCTGTCGATAGCACCGCGATGCCCGCCGCAAAATCAATATACCGATTGCCATCTATATCCCATACTTCCGCGCCTTTACCATGACTAATCGCAAAACCATACGAACGGGTATAGGATGGCGAGAGTGTGTTTTTATCGCGCAAAACCAGCGCCTGAGATTTTTCACCCGGATCCCGAAAGACGAAACCATGCTGAACTGTAGACATAGAGACCTTCCTCGATGGTTGGCTGTTGGCAGCCAGATAGTGTTTGAGCAATATGCCCAAGCCGTGATGTTGAATTTGAACAAGGGAAGTATAGAAAGCGGATGTGACGGCGTCAAGCCAGCGTCTATGTAAGAAACTGCGTTATACGAAACGTCTCAACTGGATTGATATATTGGTCTCAATAGATAACCAGTTCGTGTTAGAATTGCGGCAGGATGTCCCCTATAGGAACAGCTACATGGCAAATCTCACGCGATTATCGCAATTCATCGCCCTCGTCCTTCGGCATAAGCCAGATGAATTCAACATCACGCTTGACGACAATGGTTATACGGACGTTGACCTCGTAATGCAGGTCATCAGACAGCGGTATGGCGACCTCTATAGGCTTGACGATTTGAAGGCCGTTGTTGCAGGTGATAAAGACGGCAAAAAACGCTATGAGATTGTGGATGGACGCATTCGCGCGTTATTCGGTCACAATCGCAGCCTTAATAACATCTCCTACAATCCCGTTGAACCGCCCGAAATTCTTTATCATGGCACAGCAGCCGAGGCTTTATCGGCTATTCGCGAAGCTGGGTTGCTGCCGATGTCGCGTCAGTATGTGCATCTTGCGATTGACAAAGGACGTGCAGGCAATGTTGCCAACCGGCATTCGCGCAATACCGTCATCCTGACGATTCGGGCAAAAGCGGCACACGACGCTGGTATACAATTTTATCAACCGGAAGCCGAACAATATCTGGCACAAATCATTCCACCCGCATTTATTGATTTTCCCAATTGAATATCAGATTACGAAAGGACTGTTTGATGACATTGCATGTAGATGTCTGGTCGATTTTGTGTGACCGTGGTGTTATCTCGTGGACTCCAGTTTGGAGCGCCTCAAGGATAGTCACGGCATTACCGTCACATGGCACGCCTATGAATTACGTCCGCAGGGGTCACCACCGATTCCTGAATGGTATATGGAACGCATCAAACAATCGCGCCCACGCTTAGAAGCCATCGCGCGGGAAGTTTATGGCATAGACATCAATTCCGGGCCATTTGGTATCAACAGCCGTCCGGCGATGATTGGCGCAAAATATGCCGATACACAGGGTAAGGGCTATGACTATAATCAAGCGATGCTGCGCGCCTACTGGCAAGAAGGCAAAGACATCAGT
>CAZTLI010000235.1:0-8340 GCA_964614375.1 uncultured Anaerolineaceae bacterium | reverse complement strand
GACATATCGGCTTTTGCGCTCACAGACTGCTCCTTGAGAATAGAGATACTTTGATAGTCTGCGCCTAATTTACGCTAAAGTCGATAACCAAATCTATCCGTCCCTTGCGCCCACAATCCGTTATAATGGATGCGAGCGTTCATCCAAACAAGGAGTAGAAGACATGACCGATCAGGTCGTGGTGTTTGAAATCAAAGAATATATGATTGTGTGGCGGCAGCTAGAAGAACGAACGGTCAGTGGTCAACAGGTCAAGGTTCGCGCCGTCGTGCGTTGCCTGGGCGATGAATACAGCATGGATGTGATTTTCATCGCGCCCGATAGCCCCGCGCCCAAACCGATATTTGATGTCGAAAAGAAATCGGGGATGCTGTTCCTGCCGATTTCCGACATACAACCCTTTGTCGATACCCTGCGTAACGAAAAGCCAATTTATGGTCATCTGCGCGCAGACCGCGCCGAATGGACAAGCATCACCACCTCCAACGAACCTGTGGGTGAAGGCGAAGTCGAATAATACGTCAATTACAGGGGTACGGACGCCCGCTGCCCGTGCCCCATTTCCCCGTATTTGCATTTCTTCGGAATTTCTTTATACACATTTTCAAAGAATTGGTTTAAAATTGATTTTGAATTAATTTTCCACCTCGTCGTCATTGTTCATGGAGACAAACTCATGGGACGTATCCTCATCGTCGAAGACAATCCACAGAATATGCGTCTGGTACGCAAGATTCTCGCCCACGTCGGCTTTGATGTGATTGAGGCAGTGGATGGCCTATCAGGAATTAACGCCGCTGTCAATGAAATGCCCGATCTGATTCTGATGGATGTGAACCTGCCCGATATTGATGGACTGGAAGCGACATCCCGCATCAAAGCCATGCCTAATTTATCACACATTCCGATAGTCGCCCTCACCGCCAATGCCATGTATGGTGACCGAGAATTGTGCTTGAATGCCGGTTGTGATGATTATATGTCGAAGCCTGTGAACAATTCGGCATTAATCGACATGATTGATAAACATCTCGCTATGCTCGGCGCTCGCTAACACAAGGTCGGCGTGTCTACTTCCCTCAAACGATAGCGCCACAAAACCATTTCATTAATATTGCCCACGAATTCAGCCCGCTCTAAAGCGGGTTATGTGCTTTATTCGCGTGCTGTGTGCCCCTCAAAAAATAAAAATCGTGTAAACTATAGTATAACTGATTGTTAACCATCCTCTTATACCGGAGGGAAGCTGTTCCACAGTTACATAGGAGGGATGTTGCATGAATTTGCGGGATTATCAATCTAAAAAGATTCGTCATTGGGTCGATAACATGCTCATCATCAGCAAAGAAGGGCTGTTACGACCGGTCATCAATGCCTACAAACAGCATTATGGCATTAACTACATGAACCACATCAAAGCCACGCTGCAAACGCAAACGACGGATTATGCCCCCGATACCTTTATGAGTGATGATACGCTGCTGAGCGCTATTGACGCTTATAGCTGTTTTCAACTGATGCTGCGGCGCTGGAAATATTTGTTTCATGCGAAATTGGGGAAAGCAGGCAAAAGTCGCGTACAGCAGTTGGTTGATTTACGCAACGATTGGGCACACGAAAAGCCGATCCTGCTGGATAATGCCCGCCTCGCGGCGGAAGCTGCGCTGCATCTCCTGAAGGACTTCTATGTCGAAAAAGAAGCCGATTTAATGCGGGAACTGCTGCAAGAACTTCAGCGTATTCATGAGCCGGACAACGAAGAAGAAACCTCCACCGCCCGCCCGGTATCGCTCGAACCCCTGCCTGACCTGCCGCCAGTCAACGCCACGAATAACGACGAAAAAATCGAACCCGAAACCACCGCTTTTCAGCCCATTTCACTGAATGGCAATTATCATCTGACGATTGTCACACCCGGCGGCGAAACGCGCTATGTCCCCGTCCCCGTTGAGGTAGATCGCATCAGTGTGGGGCGCGGCAATAACAACGACATCACTGTGAAAGATGATGGCGTCTCGCGTGAGCATTTGATGCTGATGAAGAACGAAAAGGACGAAATGACCATCGTAGACTTGAACAGTCGCAATGGGACGACTGTCGATGGACAGCGGCTGACACCCAACACGCCTAAAAGATGGTTTCCGGGCACAAAGGTCATTATCGGCGGGTCGTGGCTCATTTTGCGCCGGGAAGCAGACAAATAATCAGCGGCGTAACAATTTGCCGATACGTCCTAACGTGCCCGATACGAAACCATCTTTGATATACCCATTCTCGACATACCACGCATAGGTATCGCGCAGACTGTTATCCATATCGATCAGCGGCTTGCCCAGTTCGGCATCGGCCTTACGCGCATCAAAAAACACATTCCGACCGCCCAGACGCGCTTGATTGGCGTCGATTGGCGTGGAAAGCCCCAGACGCCGCAGCACATCAATCCCACCCGCGATGACAGGTAATGCAAAATTGGGCATGGGCAAGAATGGCTTGCCAACGTCCATCATCTCCGCAATCATGCCGAACCATTCTCGATTGCTGTAATTGGCAGTAGACAGGATATAGCGTTCGCCAGCGCGCCCTTTTTCGGCAGCGGCAATGTGCAGTCGTGCCACATCGCGCACATCAATAACCGCCACGCCACCTGATGTCACCGGGATAGTCCATTGCAGACGGTGAATTTGCAGGATGAATGTGCCTGAAATAAGGTTCATATCTCCCGGCCCCATAATCACCACTGGATTAACCGTCACCACGTCCAGCCCGCGCTCGAAAAATTCACGGCTGACACCTTCTGCCAGATATTTGCTATAGCCATACGGAAAACGTTCTGGCGGCAGGTTAAATTCCACGGTTTCGTCGGCGGGCTGACCATCATCGCGGATTCCGACGGCGGCGGCGCTGCTGGTGAAAACGACTCGCTTCACGCCGCTCGCCTGTGCCGCGGTCAAGACTTTGCGCGTACCCTCGACATTGACCTCAAACATCCACGTTGTGTCCGCGCGCCAGTAATCCGCCACTGCCGCTACATGAAACACCCAATCACAACCTCCACAGGCTGCGCGCAAGGCATCGGCATCCGTCACATCGCCGATAGCCGATTCATAGTCCAGACCAGCCAGCGCATCAAGTTTAGAGCTTGTCCGATGCAATATGCGAATCGTGTGTCCAGCGTCAATAAGCTGTCGCGCCAGATGTGACCCGACAAATCCCGTCCCACCTGTGATGAGTGCTTTCATCACAAAAGTTCCAGGTCGAATAGGTGCGATATATGTGGAAACGACATAGCTATTAATCTCCGTAGGGGTTTTCTGCCAGAAAACCCTTGCCCGCCACCTTTTGCTTAATCCACAGCCCCCACAACAACGGACGCGACCACAACCATAATATCCCTGCTGCGAGCAGGCCATGATGCGTTCGCGCATAACGCAGCATATCGTGAAAATAGATGCGGGTTGCCAGCCATGTGCGTGTGACCGACTTTTCGCGGTGGGTGATGTGTGCCGCAGCCAGATAACGCCGCTTGCCGGGAATGCGACGGCTGAGATCATCTTCGGGAAAATAGAGCAGCAGCGTCTCATCCAGCAAAATGTCGTTTCGTCGCATGAGTGTACACGAACCGGGAATGACTGCCACGTCCCGGTCAGAGTCGCGATTCCAGTCTGCGTACCATTGCTGGTCATTCAAGCGCCGTTTCAGAGCAGGTAACAGCCAGCCAATCGGTGTGTGATTCAGCAGCAGATAGCCAAATGTCGGCACACGCGAACAGGTGCGTTGAATCGTCCCATCAGGATACCGTAGCTGCGCGGTCACGCCCACATAATCAGGATGACTTGCCAGAAAATCGACCATCGGCTTGAGCGCGCCGGACTGGACTACCGTATCGGGATTGAGCAGCAGCACATAATCACCTTTCGCCGCACGGATACCGATGTTATTGCCGCCGCAGTACCACGTATTGCGATTCAGCGCCCACAACTGCACATCAGGAAAATCAGCATGAACCATCGCCGCGCTGCCATCACCCGAAGCGTTATCGACGACGATAATTTCCATATCAATGTCATCCTGCGCTTGCAACGATTGCAAACAATCTCGCAGCAGGTCGCGTGTATTGTAATTGACGATGATGATCGACAGCGTGGGCATCATTGGCTCACTTTCCAGCAGAAATGCGACTCTAGACCATAAACCTGTGCAAAACCATCCCAATTTGCTACGATGTGCCCGTTTTGCAGGGCATAGTTTTGCACGGCATAAAGGAAGTGTCTATTGGCGCGTCGTTGGCGACTTTCACGTATCATCCTGCTGGTGCTGCTCATCTGGCAGACTGTCACGCACCTGTTCTGGTTGTCGATTTCCGCCCATTCGGGCCAGGTGGCGATTCCGTGGATGATGAATCGCGGCATGGTATTGTTCGACACCATCTTGGAGCAGCACGCGCCGGGGAGTTCACTGCTGGCGGCGTTTTTACAGCGCATTTTGCCGCTCGAACCTGTGACGATTACGCAGCTTGCCAATCTGACATTGGTGCTGGTGGTGACGATACTGGTGTACGTGCTGGCGACCCGATTGACCGGAAATGAAGGCGCAGGAATAGCGGCGGCGCTGTTCTGGGCATGGTTTGAACCGGTCTATGGCAATGTCCTCCTCTACTTTGACAGTATCCTCGGCCTATTGGCCCTGATAGCGGTACTGGTGTGGTTATGGACAGAAAAACGCGGCTTTCTTGCGCCGCTGCTGGTCGGGTTGATTCTCGGCCTGGCTACGTTGGCGAAGCAGCACGCTTTTGGCGCGGCGTTGTTTGTTGGACTGTGGCTGCTATTCATACCACGCGACCACAAATGGCGTGATGTGCTGATTTTCGTGCTTTCTGTGCTGGTCATCCCACTGGGGGTAATACTCTTCGCCGCAACCAACGACATTCTCGATGGCTATCTTTACTGGAACTGGCAGTTCAACCTATCCGGTATTATGGACAGCGTGCCGCTGGATGGCAATTTCGTCCGCAAGGTGCTGTTGACCAATGTGCTCGCTCCGGCTTTTATGCTGCTGATCTGGCGTGGCGACACCACCCGGCATCGGCACATTGGCGTGCTGACGATTGTGTTATATCTGGCGACCAGCGCGACCATATATCCCCGTCCCGGCGAGGTGCATGTGATGGGGCAGTTGCCGCTGCTGTCGGTGATGTCGGGCATAGTTCTGTTGACGGCCTATAGTCAGGCGCGTATGCAATCCCCGTTGACATGGTTACGTGCCGCGCCGTTGAGTGAGGCGCTGCTGGCGGGGATATTGCTGGCACTCGCAGCGGCATGGGCATGGACGGGTATCGCGCCTTATGGCAGTGCGCCTGCGGGACGTGGGGCAGTGCTCGCTCATGACGAACTCATTCCAGTAGCAGACCGCCTGATTACGCTGCGTCAACCGGGCGATACGCTGTTTATCCTGCCGGAGACGGACAGCACGCCCCAACTCCATCCCATGACCGATATGCTGCCTTCGAGAACATGGGTCAAGGGCTGGCACTGGTATTTTGAAGCCGACGGGGTGATGGACAGGCTCACGACTGAATGGGAGACTCTTCCACCGACATACGTTGTCATCTTCCCCGATCTCATCAGCGTCGGGGAACCGGGTATTCACACCCTGCTGAACTTCGTCTATGCCCGATATGAGCACGTCGCCACTGTCGAATCAATTCCGCTGCATGGCGACGCCGAAATCTGGCGGCTGGTGGACGATGAAAATGAATGAACTACACCCGACGCTGCAAGCATTATCCGCTGGTTTTACGTTCAGTGGCACAATCGCGCAGGATGTCCCGACATTTCTAGTCCATCACGGTCATCCAAAAACCGCCGCACACTGCAAAGCCGTCGCCAACGAAGCCAGACGATTGGCGCAGAAATTCGGCGCGGATGAAACGAAGGCCGGAATCGGGGGTTGGCTGCATGATGTCAGCGTCATCATCCCCTCACCACAACGGGCGCAGGTGGCGCGTGACCTCGATATAGATGTGCTGCCGGAAGAAGACACCTTCCCGATGATTATTCACCAGAAATTGTCAGCCGTTTTTGCCCGCGAGATGTTTAACGTAACGGATGTGTCTATTCTCAGCGCCATTGGCTGTCACACCACGTTGAAGGCTAACGCGACTCTGCTGGACAAGATTGTGTTTATCGCCGATAAAATCGCGTGGGATCAACCCGGCACGCCGCCCTACCTGGCAGACCTGCTGCCCGCGCTAGAACAGTCGATAGACCATGCCGCCTTCGTCTACTGCGATTATCTATGGCAGCAGCGCGCCTCCCTGCGCGTCGTCCATCCCTGGTTGGTCGATGCCTATACCGAATTGAAGCCGGTAGCGGATTAAATTAAGGTGTCTGCTGCGCCAGATATTCTGCGAAGTCCACGAGTCGCGCGCGTTGGGTGCTGGTGGGGTGGACAAAGGGGCGGATGGCGCGGATTTTTCGCAATGCTTCGTCGGGCGTCAAGCCGGTGCTGACCAGATAAGCCGCTGCCATAATCGGGGCACGTCCCACGCCGACACCACAATGCACATAGACTTTATCCCCGCGTTCGACTGCTGCCTGAATGAATACCACGCCCTCTTGTAACTGCGCTAACATCGGGGGTGTATTGTCCTGTGTGACGAGGTGCAGATGATAATCGCCGCTGATACCCTGTGCGGTGTCGTCATGCCACGATTCGCGCATATTAACAATCGTCGTGAAACCCATTTTCTGCATTTTTGGCCACCCACGCCGCCGATGCTGTCCGCCGAGATAAAGCTGGGGTGTGATTTCGCTCAGGTGTTGGACGGGCGCGCCCGTGATGATACGGGTAATCTGGTCATAAAAGCGCAGGAACAACGCGCGCGGCCCGGTACGCATCAAACTCGCCATGCGTGCGAATGCGCCGGGAGGTGTTATTTCGATAGAGTCATTAGAATGGGTCGTAGAAGTCATAAATCGCCATAACTCATTGTATGGTCAGTCCATCTCATCATAGCAGACACACACTTCCTCGCAAATCCTAATAATCGCACGCAGGTGGATTTCGCAGCCAGCCACCCAGATCATACACCCCCATCTGTATCGGCGGGTCAGCACCTAGACCCATCAGCACCGGCGCCCCCCAGATTCGCAGCAATGACAGCGGGCATTCCGATAAACTTTGCACCCACAAACGCCGATTGGGATAGAGCGCATAGTGATTGGCTTGCGGCACACCCGCCACCCGCTGCGAGGTGCGAATGACCCCCCACTCCGGTTGACCGAGCATCAACGAAAATTCGCCATACGTCAATGTCGTCTGGATTTCGATGCGCGTCACGACGTTGTCTTCGACTGCCAATTTGCCGAACGAAAACGTGTTAATCCACAGGGGTTGGAAGCCGCTCCACTGCCAGCGAATTTCACCCGATGCGAAGTCGCCACTGCCGCCATCGTCATAGTGGATAAGCCGCGTTTCATCGACGGATGCGACCCACGCATCATCCTCCAACAGCGTTATGGCGTCGCGATAGTCCATAAATCCCGGCACGATACCCATAAAACACGGCAGAGGGCAATTCGTGTCCGTCAGCCAACGGCGCGCCGGTTCGGTGCGGCTGTAGTCATACGGCAGCGCCAACGGCACAAACGTCAGCAAGATGATGACGCCCGTTAGACCAAACCAGAATTTGATGAATGTGCGGAACATTGTCTAATCGTGTGATTGTGACCGTCTCTGCCATCATTGTAGCAAGTTTTGCGCTGGTAGGATGTGTGGTAATGGTGAGCGATTGTCGAAATGGATTTACATCCAGCAGACTTCGGAAATACGCGGGAAAAATGAGGCGGCTGTATCAAATACCGGATGGTCAGGACGATAAAATACAATTTGACTGTAATAGAACCAGTATTCATGGGGAGAATGCGGGCATGGCAGCGGCATGATTCCCAATTCGCGTTCAGGATACAGCGCGACGAAGCCATCGGCGTCCATCTGTGGATAACCCAATGTCAGCATATACGCCCCAAACGGAATGTATGTCGGCACGACCATTTCACGGATGACGCGCATATCGGCATAGACATAGCCTGAGTCTGTTAAATAGGTCGGTTGTTGATCGTTCGTGCGCCAGATGAGGTAATTGTCACTATTATAGACTTCAATATCCGCTATCCACGATACATTTTCGAGGATAGTCTGCGCTTCGTCCAATGTCGTTACGCCCGGTGTGATACCGAGAAAACACGGCGGCGCACAATCATCACCGGACAGCGAGAACAGCGTATCTATATCATCACCGTGGGTATAGTAAGGTGACATAGCCTGTATGAACACAGAAAC
>CAZTLI010000234.1:0-8343 GCA_964614375.1 uncultured Anaerolineaceae bacterium | reverse complement strand
GGTCGGGTCAATGGCTCGGTTGGCGCAAATCGGCATAACACTGGGCGCGCTGGGCATTGTGCTGGCGCTGATGGGACTCTTTCCCGGCGTCACCGGCTTGCCACCGACACCCGGCATCGGCGTCGTACAGGTGATGATGATTCTATCGGGGTTTGCCCTGCTGATATTCGGCGCGCTGATTTACGTCAAATTCACATTCTACATCGCGCAAGGGGCGACACTCGCCCAGCAAATCGGCATTCGTCTCGCGCTGACCGGGCTATTGTTCGCGGCGCTGTCGGGTCTGGCGGATATGCTCGGTTTTGGGTCACACCTCCGCACCGAAACGACCGATATTTTTCTGGGTCAATTGCAGGCATTGGGGCTGGTCGGCAGCTTCATCATTTCCGCCGCTGGCGTACTGGTCTATGCCATCACGGGCACGCCTATCAGCAGTGGAGAATCCGAAGACGACCATCATGACGAAATCCCTGCTGAAGTTGAATCAGGGACCACACCATCGCAATAAATTGTGAAAAACAAATACATCCGCTCGCGCTGGCTGTGCTGCCATATTTGTGATTTACTGTACGGAATATATCAAGGGAAGACGATGACCACGAAGCTCGATGCACTGAACGCACACCTGAAAGAAATCCATAATTTGTCGATGGCCTATTGGCTGCTGGATTGGGATCAAAATACACACATGCCGCCCGGTGGAGCCGATGCCCGCGCCAAACAAAAAGCGACGATTCAACGATTACGTCACGAAATGCTCGTCAGCGACAAAACCGCCGAACTGATCGAAGACGCCAAAATGGAAGTCAATATGAACGATTTTGACTCATTTGGCGCGAGTTTAGTCCGGGTGGCGATGCGCGACTATGCCTACGACAGTAAATTATCGGCTGAATTTGTCGAACGCTATGCCGAAGCCACCGCCCAGGGTTTTGAAGTCTGGCGCAAAGCCAAAGCCGCCGATGATTATGCCCTGTTCATCCCGGCGCTGAAACGCATCTTCGACCTGCGCCTGGAAGAGGCCGACTTACGCGGTTATACCGACCATGTGTATGATGTGTTTCTCGGTCATTGGGAGCGCGGCCTGACGACGAGTCGCGTCCAGGAGGTCTTTGGCGAACAAAAACCGCATCTGGTCGAACTGCTGCGCGCCGTCAACGAAAATCAAGACCGGGTGGACGACAGGGTGCTGCATCAACCCTTCCCGATTGACCAGCAGCGCGAACTCTCGCGTTTTGCTTCGACGGCCTTTGGCTTCGATTATGACGAGTGGGCGCGGATGGACGTTGCGCCGCATCCCTTCTGTTTGCAGCTATCTATTGACGATGTGCGCCTGACCACCCGCTTCGACCCGAATTTTTTCAATCCGGCCTTTTTCGCCACCCTGCACGAAACCGGTCACGGTCTGCACGGACGGGGATTCGCGCCCCAACTGGACGGCACGTTCCTGTCGAATATGGAAGGCGGGTCACACGCCGTCGCCGAATCACAGTCGCGAACGTGGGAGAATCTGGTCGGTCGCAGCCGTGAATACTGGCAATGGATATTCCCCAAAGTGCGCGAAACCTTCCCCGAACAGATGGCGAATGCCACGCCGGAGAGTATGTATCAAGCGGTCAACAAAGCGCGTTCACAATTTATCCGTGTGGAAGCCGATGAATTGACCTATAACCTGCACATCATGCTGCGGACAGAACTGGAAATCGACCTTGTGGCGGGTGACATCGCTATCGACTCTGTGCCGGAATTCTGGGCGGACAAGTTCAAAGAATATTTCGGTATCACCCCCGCCAATCATGTGGAAGGCGTCCTGCAAGACATCCACTGGAGTCTGGGGGGGATTGGCGCGTTTGTGGGGTATGCGCTGGGCAATTTACTGTCGGTGCAATACTACCTGCAAGCCTTGAAAGCCCATCCATCAATACCGGGCGAAATCGGGCAAGGTAAATTCGACACGCTGCGAACGTGGTTGACGGATAACATCTATGCCCATGGGCGCAAATACAACGCCGACGAACTCACACGCAAGGTCACGGGCGAAGGGATGCAATCGCGCGACCACACCGCCTATCTACAAAACAAATACCGCGACATCTATGGATTGTAGTGCATCAATTTATACAAGTTCACAATGGTGTTTTGTATGTCGGAGAGGGTCTGGGACGCTCCCCGACACTGCCGTTATCCGCTGAAATGCTTTACCTGCTTACCTTCTGGCGGCGACTATTCACTATTATCTGAACCATCCTGCCTGATGGCGGGGATTTCGCTTTCGATGCGATTGATGACAGCAGTAATGCCCGCTTTACGCTCGTCGCGCACGATGGACAACAGTCGGCGCAGCGCCCGCACCAGGCTATGCACGGGATACAGCGAATCCGATGGACGGGTATCGAGCGCGTCTTGCAATGCGCGGTCAATGTCGGCCTGTGGACGGCCCAGCGCCAGGCGTGACGCCAGCAAATCGGTATACCACCAGTAATTATTGGGTTCGATGAGCGAACGGTCATGCGCTAAACGTTCGACCCGTTCATAGTGGTGTTCCATCTGTGCGGTGTCGCCCTTTTGACCATAGAGCAGCGCCAGATTGCTGAAGGGATAGGACGAAAATGGCGTGACTCGTGCCGCTTCGTTATAGGCGTCGATGGCGCGGTCTATTTTGCCCTGCTTGCGATACAAACTGCCGAGCGCACCCCACCACGACTGCCCATCAATGTCTACCAGATACGGCGATTGGTCGAGTACCGTATTCAGGATGCGCGCGGCATCTTGGAACATGTCATCGCGGTCTTTGCCTTCGGGGAGTTGTTCCCCTTTGCGCCGGATGGTGTAACCGCGTGCCGCCCGCGCGGGCAAAAATTGCGCGTCCAGTTCAATCGCGCGATCCAAACTGGTTTCGGCAGCGAGGAGGTCATTCATCAGCAAGTGGACGATGCCGATATGATAATGAATCACCGCGTTATGGCTGTGCAATTCCAGCGCCCGTTGATAGGTTTTCAGCGCGCCGCTGTAATCCTGCACCAGATACTGCCGTTCCCCAATCGGCAGCAGCGCCAGCGCCCGTGATGCCTGTTCTGTCCGTTGGATGACGGCGGTTTCGACTCGATTGGCGATACTCTCAATCGACTCTTCAATCTTGTGCTGAATGTACTGCCGAATGCCGATATATCCCAGCACAGCAATCACCACACCGCCCACTGTGACCGCTAACCCCAATGACGCCAACAAGACATTGACCAGATTCAACGTCGTGTCGATGCGTTGCTCGGCCCGTTCAATTGCGCTTTCGGCCCGTTCGAGTGCATCGGCGGCCTGTGTCGCCATCGCCTGCACAACCGCATCGGGTGGTTCGGGGGTCGCTTCCTGTGCCTGCGCCACCATCACACTACACAATAGCGCCATCAGCAAAAGCGCAAGGAGTCGTCGCATGGGGTTATCCTTGTTGCATCGGGTACGGTGTATCAACTACACTGCCCATTGTAGAGTGCGCCCGTCATTCTGCCAAATGCGCGTTTGAACAGTCGTCTAACCTGCAAATTTCGATTATCATCTGGGAGTGCCAAGTAGGGACAATCCGATGTGATTGTCCTGACTTTGCGTTGAATCTTTTATCCGTACCCTTGCGGTTCAAAATCTAATGAATGATTTTATATAAAACATCGCTATGAAAACGTGGCTAGACCCCCTCCCGATACCTGTCCCTGATGCGCTGCGTGAGCATGTCGGCGGGCATCCTGTGATTGCCGAGAGTCTTGTGCGACGGGGCTTCGACACGCCCGCCGCTGCCAGTCGCTTTCTCGATCCTGCAAATTATATACCCGCGCCGCCGGATGACCTGCCCGATATGGGTAAAGCGGTCAGCCGGCTTCAGCGAGCGCTAGACCAAAAACAGCCGATTCTCGTCTGGGGCGATTTTGATGTCGATGGACAGACTTCGACGGCGCTGCTGGTCGCTGCATTGCGGGATAGAGGCGCCAACGTGGCTTATCACATCCCCAACCGTTTCCGTGAGGGGCATGGCGTGCATCTGCCGACGCTGAAAACGTTGCTGGATGGCGGTATCGACCTGCTGCTGACGTGTGACACTGGCATCGCGGCGCATGAGTCTGTCGCGTATGCCCAATCGCGCGGGATAGACGTGATTATCACCGACCATCACACCCTGCCCGAAACACTGCCCACAGCTTACGCGGCGGTCAACCCCATGCGCTTGCGCGAAGGGCATCCCCTGCGCGAACTGCCGGGTGTGGGCACAGCCTATCAGGTGATTCGGGCGTTGTATGGCAGCACGCCGTCCGACCATTTGCTGGATTTGGTCGCGTTGGGCATTGTTGCTGATGTGATGGTTCAGGTCGATGATACCCGTTACTGGTTGCAGCGCGGACTCGATGTGCTGCGGACTGCGCCGCGTCCGGGAATCGCCGCCCTGCTCGAACGCGCCGCAGTTGACCCCGCCGACCTGACCGAAAGCGATCTTGGTTTCACGATTGCGCCGCGCCTGAATGCCCTCGGACGGCTGGCGGACGCCAATCCAGCCGTTGACCTGCTGACGACGACTGACCACGCTGTGATTACCGGGCGTGTCAATGAACTGGAAGGGCTGAACCAGAAACGCCGATTTTATACACGGCAGGTCTTAGATGCCGCCAGACAGCAAATCGACAACGATGCCGAGCTATTAAAATATGCCGCGCTGGTGGTGAAGGGCGAAGGCTGGCATACGGGTGTCGTCGGCATTGTCGCCAGTCGATTGGTGGAGGATTATCAGTGTCCGGTGATGGTGCTGTCAGAAAATGACGGGATTGCCAGCGGGTCGGCACGGTCTATCGCGGGCTGCAACATCGTCGAGGCGATAGAGTCGCAAGCGCACCTGTTGACTCATTATGGCGGGCACACCATGGCGGCGGGTTTGAGTCTGCCAACAGACCGCTTCTATGAATTCCGGCGCGGAATTTCCCGCTATGTGCGCGCGAGGCTGGGCACAGAGACGGTTCAACCCCAATTGCCAATCGACGCTTATCTATCGCTGGCAGAAATCGACCTGAACTTTGCCGAAGACATCGCCCGCCTCGCGCCCTTTGGCAATGGCAATCCTCCGCTGACACTGGCGACGCGCCATGTCCGCGTCAAGAGTCGGCGCACGATGGGCAGCCGGGGTGATCATCTCGATTTGCGGATAGTGGACGACGCCGGGCATGAACAGCGCGTCATCTGGTGGTTTGGCGATTTAGACGCCGTGCCAGTCGGCGCGTTCGACATTGCCTATACAGTGCGTCCGAATGTGTTCAATGGCAAACGCGAAGCCCTGATTGAATGGCTGGATGCGCGCCCGTCCGACGATGCCGCGGTGACGCTGGATGATAGGCAGGTCGGCTACCGGGTGATTGACCAGCGCCAGACGACCAATCCCCCCGAAAGACTGCGCGACATCCAATCGACCCATCGCGATGTCCTTATCTGGCGCGAAGGCGTGACCGATGTCGATGGGGTGGATAGACTGCATCTGCATGAGGCCGAGACGCTGGTCGTCTGGACGATTCCGCCGGATGTGCATAGCTGGCAGGCGGCGTTGAACATCGTGCAGCCGCAAACGCTGATTCTCTTCGCCCATGTTCCGGCGCAATATGAACAGCCCGACCAATTTTTGCAGTATTTAGCGGGATTGGTGAAATATGCCTATAACCACAAAGGCGGACAAATCCTCCTCAGCGACATCGCGGCGTTGACAGGCCACACCGAACAGACCATCACACTCGGTCTGAAATGGCTGGCTGCCAGTACACCGTTTGCATTCACGCCACTATCAGACGATGTGTATCAGATCGCCATGACGCACACAACGGACGACGCCCTCAAACATCGCTTAGCCGAACGCTTGCAAGCGGCACTGAACGAAACCCGCGCCTATCGCCTTTACTGGCGGCAGCAGATGTTTTAGTATTGAATTGTATGGTTGAACGTATTATCACAGGGCAGAGTATTATTCAAAGGGTATCTCATCATCAGATATTTCATCTGATTGAAAATAATGCTTATTCTTGAGAGAAAAATGGTCCGTGAAAGCCTTATCTTCTTGGTCATTTAACCGAATGAGCAATGGGCTTTGAGCATTTAAGCCACGTCCAAATGCAACACAGTGTCTTTCAGGTAGTGTAGAAAGTAACGCCGCATAATCTGAGCCTATGTAATTGCTCAAAAAATCCATTCCTGTCGCATCGAAAACACGCAAACCAAAAATTGTGTTACACTGATTCAGAATAGATTTCGTAACATTTGCTGTCCGTTGTGTGATTAACAGACATCCAAATCCGTACTTGCGCCCTTGTAGTATCGCTTTGGCAGTTCCATTAGTTGCGTTCTTGTCCCCATCGTATGCTACAGAGTTCCATTCGGGTACAAGAGAATGGGCTTCTTCTAATACTAAGCACAATGGAGCGCTCACTTCAATCCTATCTTGCAAACATTCAAGCAATTGTTCAGCTACAATTCGTGTAATTTGTGTGATAGTTAAGTCACCAATTCCCGCGTTGTTACTAAATAAACCAGTGGTTTGTTCAGTCACTTTATAAGTATTTGGATTAAAGACTCTTACACGCCAACTATCATCATCAAGAAATTCGTTAATGTGTTCTTTGATTGCGCTAGCAAAACTAATATAGTTACCTCCACTAGCTTTGTTCTGAACTTGCTTGTTTTCTGTTGCCTTTATAGCTGTATTGATTGTTTCATCAGCACTTTGTTGTTTTTGGGAATGGATAAGTTTCCCCAATTTCCCCTCGTATTGCCCGGTAATATCGACTATCCATACTTTTATTTCTTCACTAATCATTCTTTGTATAAGCTCTAAAGCAAGAAATGTCTTTCCAGAGCCAAGTATGCCGAGTATGGCTGTATTGTGAGTTACTAATTCGTTGCAGTTCACTTTTATGCCGTAAGATGTATTGGGTATATTGCCAATGTGCTCTTGATCAAACTTAGGGGTCGTTTGTTGAGCAAGTCTACGAACTGGTGTGTATATCTGAGGTGTCCAAGGCACTTGTTCAAAACTATCTTCATCTTCATTCCAGTATCCTAGCTTGCGTGCTTCAATCTGCATGAATCCGTGACGGTTTGACTGCTGAAGTATCTCGCTTTGGGTGATGCCGTTAATTACTTGATATAAAACAGGATGCTTATGTATTTCGACGCTTACTAGCTGACCTTCGGTTATCGTTACATTATCTCTAAACAATTCAATGCGGATTAAACTAATATCACTTTGCTCTACCACACTACCAAGGATATTCATATACTCTGTAAAAATTGGCTTTTCAAGCCAACTTGACTTAACAATATCCTTATCGCACTTTAATACATCAATAGATTTGCCCCAGACATTTTTAATATCTTCCCTTGGCACGCGGTCTTCACACACTAACACTCTAGTCCAAAGCTCTTCAGCCAGTCGATAGTTATCAAGTACAATACCGAGTTGACAATAATCGCTATCACTTGGGCTTAATGTTAATGTTCCTATAGAGGGAAATTCACTACCGATAACTTTGACTGTCAGCAATCCGGGTTCTCTACGGGCGACGATTTGTCCGATTACGTGACTTTTTTTTAGATCTCTCCATAAATCCATTATGGAACTAAGGAGTCGTAGGATATTTTGAATTGGTTGTCCAAGAACAATCACTATCCAAACGAAACTGAGCAAGATGACATCGTTACGTTCAGTATAGAAAGAAAAAAGAATAAGAAAAAAGATAACAGTAAACAAAAATCGGGGAGTACCTACGAGAGTGGAAATTTTTGTTAGGATTGCGCCAAATCGTTGACGTGTTGCGCTTTCGGATTCACCAAATACCATTGCGCCAATAGCCATAAATAGAACTACTAACCCTCCCAAAAAGAAGAGAGTCCACCAAAAACGCATATTGTTGGCGATGGCAGTTGCTTCCGACAATAGAGGAACTGCTATGGAAATTGCTGCAATACTATTACTAATCGCATCCTTTGGAGCTGTAAAGTAGGGTTGTGTAACAAATTCGCTAAGGAGCAGTGAGAGAAATGCCGCCCAAAACCAGAGTCCTTGTGGCAGGATTTCACCAAAATATATGGCATTAAAACCAACCAAAAGAATCACATAGCTTAAAAATATCCATATACGAGTTCTCTGACTTCTTTGGGGAGCCATACTTACTCCACGAAAGCTATTTTCCTACTCTATGTTTGGCAATTATAGACGAATGGAGAACTTAACACTTAAATACCGCTCACAATCATTTTATCAACAATCTCATTTCACAATATGTTCGCCAATTATGCAGCGAAATCGTCAATAGATCGAGTTCGGATGCC
>CAZTLI010000233.1:0-8344 GCA_964614375.1 uncultured Anaerolineaceae bacterium | reverse complement strand
TTCAAGATGCGTACCCAATCGCCTTCGCTGCTGAGACCATCCGCCGGGAACAGCATCCCGACGCGCGCCTCGCCTATCGTATTGCTGCTGGTGGTCGGACTGCTCAAAATGGGCGAATCGACTGCTACGGTGACGATGATATTATCGCCATATTCCAGCGCATCATCAGGCGCGACATCGTTGGTCAGCGTCACATCGCCCACCAGCATGAAAATCACACCCTGACCGGGCAGCGTATTGGGGATATTGGCCTGCACATTGAGTATTGCGATGCCCCACTGGTCGATGTTCTCATCCAGCGGCGTCGTCTGAATCGTATCAAATTCGATGAGGGGCGCGCGGTCAGAGGGTGAATCGAAGAATTCCGATGGCTGCGGATTGTTAAAGGTCGAAACCACCCGATTGAAGCCATAACAGGCGGTGTTGCGTTCTAATCCCGCGCAGTTATTGCCCACTTCGGCAAGCGCCCGTTCCACAATTGCCGGGCATGTGCCGCCGTCCTGCGCCATAATGGGTGTGATGATAAGAAGGGTGAACAGGACAAAGCTCAGCACCGCGAACGCGGGGTGTTTGATAATCCACTGCTGCATGATTGGTGCTCCATCCGGCCCAGGCCGGATCATAATCAGGTACTTGTACTATAATGCGATATGAAATTTTCTGCTGTGTTGGTACAAAGATAACAAAACAGCGCAGGTCAAGCGTTGCCGAACGATAAAAAATCGGTAAAAAACACCTTTATAATGATATGTTGCTTAATATAATGAATGCGCGAAAGCGAGATAGACAGCGGGTTGATGGTCTTTAACAACATAATCAGGTCACACCGTTGTTTGCGGACACCGTGATTAGTCACCTATCCATGAGATTTTGCCCGTTCTCATAGCAACCCCTCCCCGAATTCAAGGAGGGGACTTCTCGAACGCTTGCGACCTGTTCTGCGCCCGTCCTCCGGTTACGGGGATGGGGGCCGGGGATGGGGGTTTGGAGACAGGCGTATGGATAGCTAAATAGCTGCGCGGACACGGCACGCTGTGTCCCATCACCCGATTAAATTGTTCACTTGCATCAGCCCGGTGTATACGGGGCTAAAGCAATGCGGATAGCGCCCTTGTCTGATAGGCCAGCTTCCTCCAAACACCAGCGCGCGCTGCCAACCCTGATTTTGCTGCTGGCGGCGCTGTTCCGCCTGCATCTATTGGGGCAGGATATTCGCTTCCATCCCGATGAGGCATACTTCAGCACGTTTGCGCGCACTGCCGCCGTCAATGGCGATTGGATGCTGCCCGGTGCATTGGATAAACCGCCGCTGACGATTTATATCAGTGCATTGGCGCTGACGTTCTGGGGCGTGACACCAGACGCGGACGGTGTGCTGCACCTCGATAGTCGCGTGGGCGAATTCGCCGTTCGTGTGCCGAATGTGCTGGCGAGTCTGCTGTTGGTTGCGGTTGGTTGGCGGCTGGCGCGCGACCTCTATCGCCGGATAGACGCGGACGATGGCACAGGGGCGCACATCACCGCGCTGCTGCTGGCGCTATCGGGCTATAGCATCGCCTTCAGCGCGACGGCCTTCACCGATACCGTGATGCTGCTGTGCATGACAACTGCCTTCTGGCTGGCTGTCCGCCGGCGTTGGGCCTGGTCGGGCGTGTGGCTGGCGCTCAGTATTGCCTGCAAACCCCAGGGCGCGTTTTATCTACCGCTGATTGTGCTGCTCATCATCTTCAAGCATCGTCGAAGGACAGGGGCTGTACTGCGCTTTGGGCTGACATTTTTCGGCGGCATCGCCTTACTGCTCGTATGGGACACCGCTCGCCCGGAAAATAGTGTGTTCGCATTGGGGACAGCCAATAATCTGCCCGCTAGTCTACTGGTCGCGCCGTATGACCTGTTCCCGCGTCTGCTCGTCTGGTTGGATGACGCCCGCTGGTTGTTCGCGCCGGATGCGATGACGCTGGGCCTGATTGCGGCGAGTCTGCTGGTGGTGTGTTTAGCAGTTGTCCACAGGCGCGATTCAACCCGAGTCGATGCCCTGCTACTGGCCTATGTCGTCGGGTATGGTCTGCTGCACTGGCTGCTGCCCTTCAATCAATATGACCGTTATTTGCTGCCGCTGCTGCCACTGCTGGCGATTCTGGTAGCGCGGGGGTTCGTCCGGTTGTGGCGCTGGCGGATGTTAAGACACTATCGACTGGCCTTAGCTAGCCTCACCTTAATTTTGCTGATAAGCGGCGCGTGGCGCGCGGGCAGTGGACAAATTCCCATCGGTGGCGATAGGGGCGACACGGATGGCATCATCGCCTTCGCGGATTATCTCAACGACCTGCCTGTGGCAGCGGTGATTTACGACCACTGGTTGGGTTGGGAATTGGGTTATTACATGGGACAGTGGACGAACAAACGCCGCGTCTACTACCCGACGCCCGATGCACTGGTCGCTGGCGCACGCTCGTTGGATGAAGTTGGGGCGCGCTATCTGGTCGCCCCTGTTGATGTCGATGTGCGGGAGTGGATAACGGCGCTGGAATCCGCTGGATTTACAATCACGTTGGATTATCAATCGGCGCGCTTCGTCGCCTATCGCCTCATTCCGCCCGGTATTCGTTAAGGTTCAAGCCCGGCACGTCGCCCTATAATTGTGGCATAGTTCGTAATATAGCTGAAAACCTGACCCATTCAGGAAAACATATACAGGTAGCAATTGCGATTGTTCTGGCACACGTTAAAACGTGCGGCGGCGCAAACGACACATTGCACAAAAGTGTCAGGTTCTTAGGTAATATTAGGAGAATGACCATGTTTGACCCCCAGGTTTACCCGGTTGCGCTGACTCCCAATGCCAGTGATGCAACCCATCATCGCACAGTATATGTCGTGCGGGCGGGCGACGGTATCGAACCTATGCGTAAAATTCGGGTTGTCTCATTCGATGCCGCCCAACGCGGCGGTTATCCCATCTTGCAACAGGTCTACAATGCCAGTGAAGCCGATTGGCATGTGCGCGTTGTGACCTGATTTGCTCACGCCTGGCGTTATGGAAATGGAGGCGTTGGCTGATTGAAAGCCCACGTTATTCCTCCTCTTCGGGACGCTTCGGACGGCGCAGGCGCTGAATCATCTTGGCAGGGTCGGGTGATGGTGGCAGGTGGAGGCGCGTGGTGGTGTTGTGGACATTGCGTTCTGGGGCGTCACTGAGTGGCTTACGCGCCTCGTCCCGTACTTTTGGGTAGCGTTGTTCCCAACTTTCGACAAATTCAATCAGCCATGTCAGTTCGGCACGCATCAAGGCCAGACTGTGGGTATACAACGCGCGGATGTGGTCGGCGGCTTCGGGTGCGCCGTCTTTTTGGTGGCGTTCCCACGATTTTTCGACTGAATCCAGCCGCATCTTCAGGTCGTCCATGTGCAGCGACAGGACTTTATAAACTTGGTGCGGTTTGAGCGCCCCCAGATTCGCCAGCCCCAATTCAAACCCCGTCCCTAGCGAACGCGGTTGGCGCAGCAGGTCGGCTATGGCGGTTTGCAGCACACCACGACCGGCTTCGGTGAGGTGATAGACCTTGCGCGCCGGGCCGCGTCCTTCTGGGCGCAGTTCACTGGAGAGCAGTTCGAGGCGTTCGAGCTTGTTGAGGATGTAGTAAATAGATGAAAAGCCAATTGTGAGCCATTCACGCAGGCCACGTTCATCTATGATTTGCTGAATTTCATAGCCATAACGCGGGCCTTCAGCAGCCAGACTCAAAATGGTTAATTCGGCATCGGTCATCATCGCGGTTCACTATTCCAGATTTAGAATATTCGGTTTCTGAAACAATACCAGCGAACCACGAAACTGTCAATCTTTTGCGCGCAGCAAGCTACTTTTTGCGCCCCATACGCATCACTTCGTTGATGGTGCGTACCAGATTATTGGCCAGATAGGGTTTGGTCAAATAGCGGTCTGCCCCGGCATTCAGTCCTTCACGAATTTGCTCCGGGTCGGCAAGCGCCGAGAGAATGATGACGGGCAGCTCGTCGAACATCCTTTTCTTGCGAAGTTGGGTGAGAAATTCAATGCCGCTGACATCCGGCAGCATCAAATCCAACACCAGAATATCGGGCAGCGGTGGTTTACGCAGAATGTCGGCGGCGGTGCGTGCGTTTTCCGCTAGTATGGGCTGCATGTTGGCGCGTTGAAGCAGGGTTTCAACCAGCTTCAGCAGTGGTTGGTCGTCATCAACAACCAAAATTCGAGGCATTTGATCAGCATCCACTCCCGCGTTACCTTTCAATACACGATCTACCAAGGCGATTGGGCAAGCAAGACTGCCACTTAGGGCTTGATTAGGCTGTGCGCTTCAGCATCAATCATATCCAAATTATGGGATAGGCATCATTATGTCTCATTATAGAGTAAATTCTACCCATATTCTAACCATTATTGTAAATTTGGTCTGCCCTTTGCTTTATTATGACGGCAGGTGTATGCTGAATACAGTGAGAAGATTGTCACATTTCGCCCCAATTCAAAGCGCGTTACCATAGTTTTGCTACACAATACCTTGAATACCCGGTATGCTACAGGCCAATTGTCATCAATGGACATATCACACAGGCACAAACCGACGAACTGATGGGATGGATGCTGTGAGGAGAAATAGATGAGTAAGCTGCGATTATTCCTGCTGGTGATGGTGGCGATGAGCGCAGTGGGCTGTTTTCGGACAGCAGGCGAAGGTGAAGAAGTCCCCATTGTGCAAGATGCGCCCGTTATCCCGACCAATACACCATTTGAACCGCTTGCCACCCCGACAGAGGACATCGCCGGGCCGCCCATCACGGTCGTGGCCTCGCCAACTGTACCCGTGACCCCTATTCCAGCCACCCCTACCGACATACCGCCCGTGGGCGATGTCGGCCCAGCGGGTGCGGGCGATAGCGCCGGGGCACAGGGTTTTGTCACACCGGGAGGCTCGACCTCGCCCATCACGATTATCCCGCCCTCACCGACACCCGACCTGTTCTCGACGGCGACGCCTTCGGGCTTGATTACGCCGACATCGGATTTTGGCGCGGCAGACGGACAACAAAGCGATGAATGTGTCCATATCGTCCAGACCGGCGATAACCTGTTCCGCATCGCCATCAACAATAATGTGACCCTCGACGACATCCGCGCCGCCAATCCACAAATACAGGGCGACCTCATCCAACCGGGTGATCGTATTACAATCCCCGGCTGTGTGCCCAGCGGCGTAGTGGCGACCAGCATTCCGGGCAGCAATACCACGTCGGTGGTGACGCCGGTCGGCGAATCGGCAGGTGGGGTGGTGCATGTGGTCGTGGCGGGCGATACCCTGTTCACCATCGCCCAACAATATGGCGTGACGATGCAGGCTATTATCGACGCCAACAGCCTGACCAATCCCGACGCCCTCTCCATCGGGCAGGAATTGACGATTCCGTAAGCAAAGGCGCGAAAGACACATGAATGCGCTTCGCAAAGCGATTATTGTAGAGGCCGACAGCCGTCCGCCCAATTAAGAGCGTAATCAAGAGTAGAAGCGTTAAAAGCGGACAAGAGGGGTGTTAGTTACAGCGAGATTCGAGTGCGTAAGATTCGCTCCCTTATCGTGCCAGGTGGCTGTATGGCTGTGTTACGCAAAGGGTTTTGGGATACGCCTCATCACGCATTCCTGCTTTTACCCGGCACTACGCTGTGCCCTAAACCCGGCTTTCCTGCCACAACCACAAACGCGACTCGGCACGAGTCACGGCTTCGTCCAACCGGGCGCTGACATCCGGGTGTTTGCTGCGGAGCTTATCGTCGATCATTTCCAGTTCGCGCCCGACGATGAACGTGTCGATTTGCCCATAATGCGTTTCGGGCCAGGCGCGCACACTTTCGTAACCCTGTTTGAAGGCGGCGTATAAATCGGGGAAGCGCGGATGGTCGAGCAGATGATAGAGCGTGATGGCGATGTCCTGCGTGGCGTGCCCCCAGACCATATCATCAAAATCCACCACACAGGCGCCACCGCGTGTCGGGAAGAGGATGTTGTCTTGATGCAGGTCATTATGCAGCAGGTGAATCTGTTCCGGCACATCGAAGGCCTGCTGCATCGCATATTGCACGCGGGCAGCGGCCTGCATGAACAGCGTTTGCCGTTCGCGACTGAACAGCCGATTAGGGGCATGTTTGAGCGCCATCGGCACACCACGCGGGAACATGCGGTCTTTCTGTAGACGGGTGAATCCCGGTGGGGCGGTGAAGCGCGCGGCATAATTGTGCAACTGCCCCATAAACACACCCACTTTTACCAGCATAGACGGCGTTTGCCCGGCTTTGAATTCGCGCCCATCGACCCAGCTCAACACCACGCAATCGCGCGGTTCGGGCACATACTGGACTTCGACTGTCGAGACAAATTCGCCCCTACGATTGGCTATGGGCGCGGGCACATGCAAACACGCCTCATGATGCAGCCGGTGCAGCCACTGCATCTCCGACTGCACTTCGGCGGTGGTACTCTTGCCCACAGCGCCCACCCGCACAATCACCCGTTCGCCAGTGGTGAGGTCGGCGCGGAAGACGGCATTGTGGGTCGTGCTGAGGGCGGTCAGTTGATCGACCTTGAGGTCGTAACCTTGGCGGAGGGCATCGCTTGCCAGACGGCGTAAGCGGCGCACCTGTCCGCTAAATTGGAGGGAATAAAACGGCTGCATAATCGTTTTCTGTGTCTCAGGCTGCGCTCATTTAAGCCTACCCCAAATTGTCAATCATGCAAATCCCATATAACAGGGTTGTTATGTTTGAACACCAGCGCGGACACACGAACGGCGTGTATTCGGGCAGCCATGGCGGGCTGCCCCTGCATAAATCGTCGGTATAAACCCTCTTTTCCTCTTTATGCGCTTGCCGCTGTGTTACGCTTTTACCTGATGCGTAAGATCACCTTTTTCGGTAATCTATACAGGAATCAATCCACACACAGGGAGCGAACACGATGGCGGGCAAATATTTCGATGAACTGGAAGTGGGCATGGTCATCAAACACGAACTCGGACGCACACTGACCGAAATGGACAATGTGCTGTTCAATGCCCTGACGATGAATAACCAACCGCTGCACCTCAATGAAGACTTCGCCAGCAAGACCGAATTCGGCAGGCGCATCATCAACGGCGTGTTCACGATGGGCGTCGTCGTCGGTATCACTGTGCAAGAACTGACATCAGGCACGATTGTCGCCAATCTCGGTTACGAGTCGGTCAAACATCCACACCCGATGTTTCATGGCGATACGCTCTATGTCGAGACCGAAATCACCGCCAAACGCGAGAGTCGTTCGCGCCCCAATGCCGGAATCGTCACCATGACACATATTGGACGCAATCAAGAGGGCGTCGTCTGTGTCGAAGTCACCCGGTCAGCATTGTTCCTGAAGCGCGAGCCTTAACCCGCAATCAACCCTGCCGTGATTGCCATTCGACCCCACAGCCACTATACTGGTGTGCTTTTTCGTGGATAGGCTGGAAAGGCGCGGCAGATGTCCCTCATACACAGATTGCAAAGTCGGCGGCAGGCATTTTCGCCCGAATGGATTGTACGCCTGATTGGATTGGGCATGGCGATGTCGCTGCTGGGCGATGCCACGCTTTATATCGTGCTGCCAACGGAATTCGCCCGCGCGGGCATACTCGCCACCGATGTCGGTTTGATGCTGGCCGCCAATCGCGCCATCCGCATTTTCATCAACACCCCCTATGGCGAACTCATCGAACGCATCCCGCGCCGACGGATGCTCGTGCCCTCGTTATTCGTCGGGGGCTTCGCCTCGCTGCTGTATACCGTGCCCGGATTCTGGCCTCTGCTGATCGGACGCCTGCTGTGGGGAACGGCATGGGCGGGAATCGCGCTCGCGGGGACGACAGTCGTGCTCGATGTGGCGACAGACGCCAATCGCGGGCGCTATGTCGGGCGCTTACAGATGTGGTTTTTTATCGGCGTGGGGATTAGCTCGCTGCTCGGCGGAATCCTGTTCGATACCCTGGGATTTGTGCCCACCTTCTATGTCAGCGCGACGGTGATTTTTGTGACGGCGACTATCTGGCTGCTGTTGCTGCCCGAAACCCGCCATCACAGCGTCAAAGACAGGGCTGTTGAGATAGAGCGTATGCTAGCGGAAGCCCTTCCCGCCGATGCCCTTCCCGCCGATGCCCTTCCCGCCGAACCCATCGCGCCGATGCCCGAATCGCCGCAAACCCTGCGCCCGCAAACCTTGCGCCCCACACCCTTTTTCGCCATCATCATCGCCCTGATATTACACGGACTCAACTGGCTGATTTTCATCGGCATGGC
>CAZTLI010000232.1:0-8365 GCA_964614375.1 uncultured Anaerolineaceae bacterium | reverse complement strand
ACACCGTATCACCCAGTCGTAGGGACACGGCACGGCTGGCATGAGCACACCGTATCACCCAGTCGTAGGGACACGGCACTGCCGTGTCCGAAAAAATCACAACACAGAATCAATAATCGAGAGGCCTGACACATGCCAGAATCACCGTCACCCTTTCTCCAACGGCGGACACCGCGATTACGGGATTATGATTACGCGCAGGAAGGGGCATACTTTGTCACCATCTGTACGCATAATCATGGGTATCTGTTCGGCAAAGTGGTCGATGAAAAGATGCAATTGAATGTGTGGGGACAGATTGCAGAGTCATGCTGGCAGGCGATATCAAATCACTTCCCGCATGTAGAACTCGATGTCTACGTCATCATGCCAAATCACATGCACGGCATTGTATTCATCATGGATAGACCTTCTGGCGCTTCGTCCACAGCCGATGAACCATACACCCCCGAACGCTATGGCAAACCGATAGCGGGGTCGTTATCAACGATTGTCCGTTCCTATAAATCGGTAGTCACCCGACAAATTAATGCGCTGCGCGGTAATTCAGACCGCAAAATATGGCAAGGGCGTTATTACGATCACATCATTCGCAATGAAACGGCGTTGGACAAAATTCGTGGGTACATCATTCACAATCCCGCCAAATGGGAAGTTGATAAACTGTATGCAGGTGAGGGATGATTTGTAATTAATCGGACACGGCAGTGCCGTGTCCCTACGATGTGTTGGTCGATTCGACTGATAGAGGTGTATACGCATACCTTCCGTCGCACTGTGGCGTCTGCTACAATGCGGATGATGGTTTGGAGGCGACACATGCCCGACGATAAACAATCCGATTCCGTACAACCCATCTCGGCTGAACAGGCGCGCGACATCCTCTATGCCGCTATCCGCGAACGCTTAGGCGACGCATGGGACGACGAAGAAGAAGGTTGGGCGATGATTTCGGGTCATGATTACATGGCGCGCCTGACCAGAGGCCGCAAAAATATCGACTTTTATGTCGATTTGCTCGGTGAAGTCACCATCGAAGAAAAAGACATCAATCCCGGGCAGGAAACGGGCCGCCTGCTGGCGTGGATGTTCCTCGTGGGTTCGTTTTTGATTGCGCTGCTGATTGCGCGGCTGGTCGGTTTCCTCTAGGGGCTGCGCTATGCGCCGTATTCTCCGCCATACCTCGACACGCCCTGTTGCCCTGACTCTGGTGCTGACGATACTGGCGCTACCCATCCTCACCTATCCGATGGGGCGCGATCAGGCCATGTATGGGCTTATCGGACGCGGCATCCTCAATGGGCAGATTCCGTATGTTGATTTCTGGGATGTCAAACCACCCGCGATTTATTATATCTATGCGTTGGGCATCGGCCTGTTTGGGTCGGGCGAAGGGGCAATTCGCGCGCTTGACCTCATCACCGTGCCCTTCACCGCGCTGGGGTTATATGCGCTGGCGAGTCGCTTTAGCAGTCGGCGGGCGGGTTTGCTGGCGATTGTGCTATTTTTCGTCTTTTACTTCACCGAGACCTTCTCAACCCTGACGCAGAGCGATTCCATCGTCACATTACCGATGACATTGGCTGTCTGGTGTGTGGTCAAAGCAGGGGACTATCCGCGCGATAGCAAATTGGCTTTGCGCTGGGCATTCGCGGCGGGATTATTGGCGGCGGCGGTGCTGTGGTTCAAGCATTATTATGTCCTGTTCGCGCTAGGGCTGGTCATCTATCACATCCGGCAGCGGCGCGGCATCGTCATCAAAGAAGCGGGCGCATTCATCGCAGGCGGTCTCGTTGTCGGCCTCGGCGTACTGCTGTATTTCGCGGCAATTGGCATCGTGGACGATATGCTCACTGTCGCGCAGTCCGCAGCGGGCTACAGCGCCGTTGGCACAGATAATGTGCTCGATGCGATGCTGAATTATCTCGGCTTTCGCTGGTTACATTGGGGCGTTTTGCTGCTCTTGACTTTGCTGTGGCCTGTTTTTCGCTGGCGGACGCGGCATGGGGGCTGGTTGATGGTGTGGCTGTGGCTGGCGTCGGGTTTGGCGTTCGTGATTCTACAGGCCAAAGGCTTCGATACCCATTGGATACCGATGCTGCCGCCGCTGGTACTATTGGCTGCTGACGGCACAGGCGCGCTGCTCGATAGCATCGCCCATGTTTTCAACCGACGCAGAATCCAGACCGCGCTCTATGGACTGACAATGGGCGGTATTGTGGCGATTCTGTTGGTGACGATGTGGGCGCGGGCGCTGCCTTATCTCCGGGGCGATGAAACACAGGCCGCGTATTATGCCCATTTTCAGGGGAATGACTTCAAACCTGCCGAATCGCTGGCTGTTTTGCACTTTCTGCGCGACAATATTCCGCCGGGTAGTACGTTATTTGTGTGGGGCTTTCGTCCCGAAATTTATTATCTCGGCCCCTATGTCCCGGCGACCCGTTTCATCGCTCATTTTCCGCTGGTCGGCGCCTGGTTTCCACCCGAATGGCGGGATGAAGCGGTCATGGATTTAGCAGCAGCCAATCCCCCCATCGTGCTGGTGATGCAGGCCGATTACATGCCCTGGGTGACAGGGCGCAATGAGGACTCGCATCAGCTTTTAGTCGAATATGCGGGATTGAGCAACTGGCTGGCGGCGGGTTATGATCGTGATTGGGATGCAGCATTGGGTGATTTCTTAGTATGGCGGCGGCGCGAGTGACACCGATTCAATTACGCACAGCGACAGAGGCCGATACCGCGCGTATCGAAACCTTTATCAAACCCTTTGTGGACGATGGCAAACTGCTGCCACGCACCTTTGATGAGCTTGAAGACCTGCTCGACCATTTTTTCATCGCGGAGATGGATGGCGATATTGTGGGCTGCGCCGCGCTGGAAATCTATTCGCCCAAACTCGCCGAAATCCGCAGTCTGGCGGTGTCGCCGCTGGTGCAGGGTAAGGGTGTCGGCAAAATGCTGGTCGAGGCCTGTATCCAGCGTGCCAGCGCCAGAAATGTCCTCGAAGTGATGGCGATTACGTCCTCCGAAGCCTTCTTTCAAGCGTGCGGCTTTGACTTCACCCTCCCCGGCGAGAAAAAGGCGCTGTTCTATCAAACCCGCGATAAGTAGATTGGCCCCTCGCCACTGGCTGCCAGCTTAAAAATTCAACCCCAGGGGTGTAAGACGCACAAGCGCGTTTCGTGACGTGTATGTTTGACAATTACTTTGCGCCCTCCGTCAGCGGCTAAAAGCCAGAGGCCAACAGCCAAACAAAAAAAAGGACGCCCGCTGTCGGACGCCCTCGTGTAATGCTCAAGTGCTGGTAATCGGTTACTCACCCATCGCCGGGGTCAACGGGCCGACGACCACATTACCACCGACACGGACGGGGCCATCTGCGCCTTCAACTGTGCCGAACTCATAGACACCCGCTTCGCCAGTATCATAGTGCAGCATCGGGAACACGGTTTCGGTCATCGCGGCTTCGTCCAGCGTGATGACGATGTTCGTGGTCACACCGCGAATAAGCGGCGCGTATCCCAACACAGGGCCGGGTGAACCGCCGTTGTCCGAGTGGATGACGAGGAAGCCCTGGGCATCAATCAATGCTGAACTGACGGTCAGGACGTTACCAGCGAGCGAACCGCTGTAATCAATCGACGGGGCAGCGTTAATGGGGAAGGTCACCACGTTGTCGCCAACGCGCACGGGGCCATCAGCGCCTTCGACTGTGCCGAATTCATACGTGCCGACCTCGCCTGTATCGACGTGCAGCATCGGCCACAGCACGGGTGTCACGTCGCCTTCAAGTTCGACGACGACATTGGTGTTCAGGCCATCGTTGACGGCTGTCGCGCCGAGCACGGGGCCGGGTGAACCACCATTATCCGCGTGGATGACGAGGAAGCCGGGGCCATCAGACAGCACCGAGGCTGCATGGACGGCGGGTCCCATCATCGCTTCCATACCATCGCCATAGGTGACGATCTGGTCGGCAACGCGGGCGTGGGGCACTGTCCAGATGGGGGTCACAGCGACGACACCACCGACCACCACCGGGCCATCCGCGCCTTCGACTGTGCCGAATTCATATTCACCGGCTGCGCCTGTGTCCACATGCAGCATCGGCCACAGGACGTTGGTTGCATCGCCGCTGAGTTCGACGACGACATTGCTGTTCTGGCCTGCGCTGACCTGTGAAGCGCCGAGCACCGGGCCGGGGCGTCCGTCATTGTCGGAATGGATGACGATCCAGCCATCAACCTGGGCCACAACGCTGGCGACGGTCACTGTGCCATCGGTCACGAATTGATCCCACGCGCTGATGAGGTCAACATTGAATGCCGGGGCAACCACCGCGCCGTCAACTGCCACAGGCGCGTCTGCGCCTTCGACTGCGCCAAATTCATAGACTCCGACTTCGTTGTCATCCGTATGCAGCATGGCGTACAGCGTTCCGGTGGCGGAACTGGCGTCGATTTGAACATCCACATTGAAGCTCCAACCATCGTTCACCCAGCGTTGACCGATAACCGGGCCGAACGAACCGCCATTATCCATGTGAATGACGACAAAACCGGGACCATCGCTGTAGACGGCATCAATCGAAACGACACCATCCAGCGAAACCTGATCGACGACATCGACTTGGGGAACGGCCATGTCGTCCTGTGCCGCCGCCGGAGCAAGCATGACGCTGGCAATCACCAGCAGCAGCAATAGAATAGAGACTTTACGCATTGTACTATACCTCACTAATTAAACCCTATACAGTGAACATGGTTTGAGGGGCTTGATGACCACGTTCATGCTAGCTATCGTTAGGGTTATAGATTTGGATTTAAACCGGGCACATTTTTATGAGATTTTTGCAAACCATGCCCGATTACGCATTTCAACTTCAATCGACACGATGCGTCGGCGCGAGACTTTGCGCCATTTTGATGGCGGGCGCTTGTTGAAATTGGCGTTAGCTACTACACTTAAAGCCGATGAATATGCGCTTACTCTCAACGATGTGACGGGTAATGTGTTTACAGATACACAATTAATGCAACGTATCGCCAGTCAGGATGAACAGGCCTTGTCGCTGCTGTATGAGCGCTTTGGCGGGCCGGTTTATAGCCTGGCGCGCCGGATGGTGCAAAATTCGGCGATGGCAGAGGAAGTGACACAGGACATTTTCCTGAAGGTCTGGCGCCAGGCCGAGCAATGGGACCCTGCTAAAGGCAAGCTCATTAGCTGGATGCTGACGATTACCCGCTATACGGCGATTGACCGCCTGCGGAAGGAACAACGACGCCCCGACCTGTCGGCAGCACCCTTAGAGGTCGTGTCGGGAACACTGGCGGTCAATGCCCGGGTCGATGATTCGCTGTGGCAGGATGGGCAGGCGCTGCGGCGTTTATTAGATGAACTGCCGGATGACCAGCGAGAGGCGATTGAACTGGCTTTTTTTCAAGGGCTGACCCATACCATGATTGCCGAGTCGCTGTCCCTGCCGCTCGGCACGGTCAAAACGCGGGTGCGTCTGGGGTTGCAAAAGCTGCGCGCCCTGTGGCAGGAGGCACATCCCTATGAAGAAAGTCGCTAATTGGGTGTCTCGACGAAATCCGTTGACAACCATTGTAACGTTACAATCATTAAGAACAGCACGGATACCGTTTGATGAGTAACGAGCAAGAGACCCAACACACCCCACACGGGGACATAAACCAACCACCGACGCCGCAGGAGATTGACAGCGCCCGCGCATTGCTGCCCGCTTATGCCATTGACGCAGTGGATCTAGACGAGCGCGCCTTTGTCCAGCGGATACTCGCCGCAGACGACGACCTATCGGCAGAATTGGCAGATTATGACCTGTTAGCAGAAGCCTTGCTCTTTAGTGTGGAGCAGGTCGCGCCGCCACCCGGTTTGCGCCAGAAGCTGATGACGGCTGCTGTGCCCGGTTCGTCGCGCATATCCGCTGCGCCATCCCGGGGTGCTGGCAGCCGGTTGAAGGCCGTGTTTATCGCGCCCGACACCGGCGCGTTGCGCTATGCACCACTGGCAGCGATTCTGGCGTTGGTGCTGTTGGTCGGCAGCAATTTATTCTGGCTGGCGCGCGTCAACATGCTCAACGACACCAACAATACCCTCTCAACGCGGGTTGATTCGCTCGATACGATGATACGCGCCTTGTGGCTGGAAGATACGTCGCAGGTTGAACTGGCGGCGACGGGCAGTGGCGGCAGCGTCAATCCGACTGCTTCTGTGTTCTGGGCACAGGTTGGCACGCAAGACTTGTGGATTGCCTGTCTCTACACGAATGACTTGCCATCGCTTGAAACCGGCAGAGTCTATCAATTGTGGTTAGTCCAGGGCGAGACGCCGCTGTCATTCGGGACCTTTACTGTCGATAATAGTGGTCGGGCGGTGCTGATTTTCAATTCGACCCGGCCTATCGGACAATACGACGCCATAGGGGTCACGGTTGAACCAGAAGGCGGCAGCGACAGTCCGACGACAACACCAGTCATGCGGACAGACCTCTAAGTTTTTTTGCAGGTTTTTAATAGGCGGGTGCAATCCATAGGGGGTGACGCACCCGTTCTTTTTTTGTAGCGTATCCTTTTTTGGGAGGAGTATAGGTTATGAACGGCCCCGGTTTTTTGGGCACGAATGCCACCATGCTTGCGGACTTGACATTGGTGGCGTATGTGCTCCTGATTGCTCCGGCAATGCTTGTCGGATTTGTGTTCGCACGACGCAAGATGTTCGTGCCCCACCACAAGCTGATGATGACGACCATTGTCATTATCAACTGGTTACTGATTCTCTTTGCGATGGCGGCATCTTTTGTAGGCCGCACACCCGCAGACCGTCCCATTCCACACTTCATCACGGGCGGTCTGGCCCAACTTGTCGGCACGTATCTGGTGATTTTGATGTGGACGGAGAAAACCCGTTTCGCAGGCATCTTGCCCGAAGCCCTGCGCGTGAAAAACATCAAACTCGTGATGCGGACGACGCTGGCGCTGTGGTTGATTACGGTAGTGTTGGGTGTGGTGATTTATCTCGCCACCTATTCACCCGCATCAGCCGCGTCCGATGCGCCACCACCTGTCGCCACCGAAGAACCCACTGATGAAGCCCCATCAGGCGATTCGACGGATGACACAGACGACGCAGCCGATGACAGTGACAGCGATGAAGCGGATGACGACGCAGATGAGGCCAGTGACAGTGATGAGGCGGATGATGATGCAGCCGATGCTAGCGCTGATGAACCGTCATCACCTGCCGCGACTGAAGAACCACCCGCCCCTGCCACAACAGAAGAACCTTAATCGAAACACATTTTAACCAGAAAAGGCGGTCAGCACGGGTGGGGTAGGCTGACCGTTTTTTTGTTTACTTGCGGATTGTTGTTTTGGGGCGCCCCGTTGGCGGGTTTTCTGGTAGTCGGTCGAGGGTGACGAGCTTACGACAGATGCGATTTGCCCACCTGGTGATTTGCGCCCAATCCCGAAAATCCCCGCGTTTGACTCCCATCGCTTGAATCAATGCCAGTTCTCCCCAACTGAGCTTTTCCACATTAATGTTCCCATGAAACAACTGAACGTCGATTGGTTGAATAGAGAGGGAAACAGCCTGTAGATTATCGGGAAAATGCCAGCCATTCAGCAGCTTTTGTGGTTCATCGTGCCCGGTAGGGCCGCTGGAAAACAAACAGACATGCCGCGCCGCCAGCATCCCTTTATGCGTTTGCAACAAGGTCTCTGCTTCGGGACGCCAGCGCCCGGTATAAACCGCGCTCCCCACAACAAACGCATCATAATCTGTAATAACCAGATTTGATGAAATTGCTTGAAGGTCAACCGACAATCGCTTCGGTTTTTGAAGTATGTCCGCAATGGTCTGGGCGATTTCTCTGGTTGCACCATACTTGCTTGCGTATGCAACCAATACATTCATGGATAGATAATCCCGGTAACGTAAGTATGTTTACTATCCCACGATGTAACAATCATATACACCTGACAAATATCACAAATTGTAGGGTGCATCGTCCCGCTGTGACGTTATCCATTGCGCTGCTGGCGATAATCGAGGGCGATGAGCTGGTCGGCGATGGATTTTGCCCAGACGCGGAGCTGCTCCCAATCGCGATAATCCCCTGTGCTGCCGCGCATGGCTTTCACCAGCAGACGTTCGCCCAGATTGAGCTTTTTGACGTTGATATAGCCGTGAAAGAGTTTGACTTCTACGGGTTTGACATATTCCGCCAGTGGTTGCAAATTATCGGGAAAGCGCCATCCACCCATTAATGTCTCAGGATCGCCGTCTCCGGTGGGGCCGCTGGAAAACAGCCATACCGGGCGCGCAGCCAGTT
>CAZTLI010000231.1:5447-8372 GCA_964614375.1 uncultured Anaerolineaceae bacterium | reverse complement strand
TCCGGCAGTTCCAACCACACGAAATAACCGCCTTCGGGGCGTGTCCACTGCACCCAATCGGGCAGACAGGCTTCTAGCGTATCACACAGGGCATTGCAGCGGCTGCCATATACCATACGCGCATGTTCAATTTGACCGTCGATGAAGCCCCGTTGGATGAATTCGGTAATCACCAATGATGTGAGCCGACTGGTAGACGCATCGCCTTTGCCGACGCTCATCGCCATACCCATTTCCGGCGTAGACCATATCCAACCCTGTCGCAGCGAGGGCATCACCACCTTGCTGAATGTCCCGGCTGTGCTGACATGACTGCCGTCAGGGTCATAATACCGCAGCAGCGGCGGAGGCGCATCATTGTAATACAGCCATTGGTAGGTGGCGTCTTCGATGATTTTGAAATCGTAGCGGTGTGCCAGTTCGACCAGGGCTTGACGATGGTCAGCGGTCATGGTGAGGCCAGTGGGGTTGTGATAACTGGCGATGGTATAAAGCATCTTGACGCGGCTGCCATGCTGTTTGAGCACATCTTCCAGCGCATTGAGATCAATGCCAGTGGGAGTCATGGGCGCGGTCACAATCTCGATATGACTCTTGCGAAAGACATTGAACATGAAGAAAAAGGTCGGACTTTCCATGAGGATGATGTCACCCGGCTCGGTGACTGTCCGGCAGAAGAGGTCAATACCATGAATCGCGCCATTGCTGATGAGGAGTGAATCGGCAGTGACGGTATCGCCTGTATATTGGGTCACATGCTGCGCGACCGCTTGCCGCACTTGAATGATGCCCAACAAATCACCGCCATACTGTGATGCGCGGTCACTCAATATCAATTCCTGTGTGATTTGCGCGAGTTTGTCATGTGGCACGAGTGCATGCGTATCTGGATAGCCCGTCCGCAAATCATAAACAATCTCCTGGTTCGCCATGTGTCCCACCTTACCGCGGAATGCGTCATGTTGCGCCGATGTTCAGGTCTGTAAAGTTAGTCCAAAATCCCCTGAAAAACAGGAGAGAAACAGGAAAAAGTTGGACTTTGGTTTGTGTCTATCGTGTAAAGCCTAAGTCTATAACCTTGTGCGTATGATGTCCAGTTTTGGGCTATTTTCGGCTGCACTATACACGAACAGTCAACTCTGTCGCAGATGGCGACTTTGAAATCTATATCATGAATGACGATGGTTCGGATGTACAACAGTTGAGTTCCAGTGTCCTGACTGGTATGTCCCCGTAGATGAAGAGGGTTGATTGTCGAAAATTGGGGAAATTGGTGTATAAAAAACAAAAAACGGCGCTCTTGGGAAGAGGCCGCGTCTTGTTGAGTGTAACTATAGCGTACAGTCGCCTGCGATGCAAATGATTCAAGTCGATTTGCGGATTTTCATACGATTTTGTAACCAACTTGTTGATTTTTGTCCAAATATGACTTTCGGGTGATAGACAAAGTATGAAAATGGTTTATCTTATGTAATAAGGGGGTTAGATGCGCTAGAGTGAGGAGACAAAGATGCGCCGTAAAACGATGTTTGTCCATGACTATGTGAATCACCCGAACGAAGTCACAAATGGCAATGGCTACAACGCCGAAGAGCTGCGCCAGACCCGGCAAATGCAGGCGCTGCGTCAATCGCCATTGGCACGCGCCCGTCAGCAGCAGCCACAATACACCCCGCCGACTATACAATCGCAGCTCGACCAACCACAGCCTGTCCGTCCCCCGATTCCAGCAATGCGGATGGATGTGCCGATGTCTCAAGCACAGTCCACCGTGACACACAACGGCAGTACCGGTAAAGCAGTCGTGTCGGTTATTACGCTGCCGTTCCGCGCCTTCTATTCCGTGGTGGAGTGGTTCGCCGGAGAAAACATTGATGCTTGAAGTCGAACAGTAACCGGGTGCATGGTCGAACACTGTGCGCCCGGTTTTTGATTCCGATCATTAGCGATGGAATAGATCACCGCTGGCGAAAAGACATTTGAACCGCAAAAGGCGCAAAGGGTAAAGTGCGAAAAGATTCAGCACGATAATCAGGTATGTGTCAATAACATTTCGATGCGGGTAAACGCTTCGACATAGCCCAATTTTTGAAACTGTGCCCACGAGGGATGGTCAATGGGCACGTTTTCGACCTTCGTATCGCGGATGGGGTTGGTCGCGTGGACGTGATACAGCAGCGCCAGCATCATGTCTGGACTGGCATTCGCGCTGAGGACAATGTGGCTAATCTGGAATGGCGTTTGACAAAACACGACCCAACCGCGTTCGCCATCTGCCAGCGTTACATCGAATCCATCGAGACTGCCCGCATTCAACATTGAGGCCGTCTCGCCAATCCATGACGCATACGGTTCGCGCTGCGCTAATTTATCGGGTATTGTGTCGGGTTCGATGGGGAGTGCGGTGTAGGGCGGAACCGCCAAATTTTCACTGAGCTTAGACGGCGGACGGCGAATGACCAGTATTTCGCCCATTGGCGCAAAACCAAACTTCAGGAACAGATTAAGCGCGGGATCGTTGCCTTTGATGACCTCAAGCTGAATGTCTCGCGCCCCAACGCGCTGCGCCTGCTCCAGTAAATATTCCAGCAGGAATTGTCCCAACCGCCGCCCGCGACGGTCAGGAATCACGCCCAGACGGGTAATCCATGCCCGGTCACCGCGTACCCCTAGCATCCCTATGCCATTGGGTTCGTGTTCGCCATCTAGCGACACCACTGAGGCGTCTAATTGTATATCGTAATAGTCACAGTATTCTTTCAGGCGTTTGCCATTCATCGGCATCGGCACGATATAGTCGATACGAGTCTGATTATAAATAGCGGCTAATTCATCATAAGTATATAGACTGCAAGGTGTCGCGGTGTGGGGCGAAGGTGCGTGCGTTTGGGTGGGTTCGCGTGTCAAAATCAATGCTCTCCAGCT
>CAZTLI010000231.1:0-5437 GCA_964614375.1 uncultured Anaerolineaceae bacterium | reverse complement strand
ATTGGAGGTTGGCAAAACAGTATAACAGAAATTATAACGTTTTGTCCTGTGTCTTGATATAGTGCCTGACTTCCTGTGCAAATGTGCGCGTGTTTATCGGCTTCACGATGACACCGTCACAGCCATAGGCCGCTGCCATATCGCGGGCGGTTTCTTCGGGCCATGCGGTAAACGCTAGAATCGGCATCTGTGCGAGTGGTGTTTGCTGGCGAATGAGCGCGACAACAGTTTGCCCATCAATATCGGGCAGCCCTAAGTCCATCAAGACCAGAGCCGGTGTGTTCTCAAAAATGACCTTCAGACCTTCTTCGCCATCCTCAGCGATCAACACATCATAGCCCGCGTGACGCAGCAATTTGGCAGCCATTCGCGCGCTCTGGGCATTATCTTCCACAATCACGATTGTATCCATGACAATTTCCTGTTCATCCAGTGGATTGTGCAATAGATTGTGAGTTCCTTGATATTGAATCCATTGTAATCGCTCTGTTTGGCTATAAGGATAAAGTTTTCGGAATAAGCATTAAGGTGGTCGTTGTGTCATGAATAACGCGACCACCTGTGTATGTCTAACCGAGTTCGTCTTTAACCACTTCCAGAAATTCCCGGCTATTCAGTGATGATTTCTGGATAATCGTCCGAATGTTGCGCTGGTACATCTGGCGCTGGTCTGGCGGTAAGGATTTCGCCGAATAGACAATGACGGGAATCTCAGCCAGTTTTGGATCATTTTGCAGTTTTTCGAGAATCGTGAATCCATCCATATCGGGCAGCATCAGATCGAGGATAATCAAATCAGGATGGTGTTCATAGATTGCTTTCAAGCCATCGCGCCCGGTTTCGGCATCAATGATTTGATATTCGCCACCTGCGGATAAGATACGTCGTGCGAGACGCAAATCCTGTAGGTTATCATCAATCACGATAATCCGTTGGACATGATCGCCGCTCTCCTCAATGTTGCTTATGTGTTCGCGGCGCGCGGATGCCTGCTTGGGCTGGATGACTTCAACAGGCGCGTGTCCCAGTGTATTGACCACATGATCAACCAGTTCGCGGGTGTTAAAGCCCCCCTTCGTCCAGACGGATTCGCTGTACGCATCCAACAAGCGTTTATCCTGTGCGGTCAATGATTTTGCAGATATAACCACCACTGGAATATTGGCGGTTTCCGGGTCGTGCTTAAGGTGTTCCAACAGTTCAAAGCCGTCCATTTCTGGCATGGTCAGGTCGGCAATCACTAAATCGGGCTTGCGGTCACGAATGACCTCCAACCCTTCTTGACCATTACGGGCTTCATAAATGCGATAGCGTTTATATCGCTGCAACAACCGGCGCACAAGCCGACGGTCATTGGCTGTGTCATCCACAATGACAATGGTCGTCACCTGTTCGGCGAGATTCTGGATCGCCGCACCTAAGCCTTCTTCTTGTGGCCCGGAATCGACCCCTGTTGTATTGAGTTCGAGGATATATTGTTCGTACTGGTCGCCGAGGATGTGGCTTTCCGCCGGGAAAGTATGCCCGGAGCAGTTCACAACGACCACTTCATCCGGCGCAATGGTGCCGTCTGTGAGCATTTTTTCCAGCCCGGCAAAGGCCACTGCCGTCGCGGGTTCGACAGAGATACCAGCTTTACTGGCGAGATGCCGCATCGCCGCGAATGCTTCGCCATCTTCAATCGCGACCATCGCGCCATCATTGCTCATGACTGCTTCGCGCAGCAGCACATAACTGTGACCGGGATCGCCTGTCGCCAGCACGGTGATGAGGGTCTTCGGCACAACCGGGTCGGCTTTGGCTTTGCCCGCATGATATGCTTTGACCATCGGCGCGCAGCCTGCCGATTGGATGACGCCGAGTCTGGGCATTTTGTCGATTAGCCCCATGTAGGCCAATTCCTGAAAGCCCTTCCACAGCCCCAGCGGGCCAATGCCACCGCTCACCGCCTGAATGTACCAATCGGGCGCGACCCACTTACCGGGTTGGTCGGGGTGTAAACTGAGGCCAAGCTGTTCGGCAATTTCATAGGCGAGGGTTTTCATACTCTCTTTACCGGGAATGGCTTTTGCGCCACGATCCAGATGAATGCCTTTACGGGCGGCGAATTCGGCAGCGACAGATTTTGTCTCGTCATACGTGCCGGAGACTTTCACGACTTCTGCACCATAGAGCGCCGCTTCGCGCATTTTTTCGGCAGGACACAGGCTGGTGAGGAATAACCACAGCTTAATTCCCGCCCGCGCGCAATAGGCGGCATAGGCCACTGCCGCATTACCCGTTGACGCTAATACACATTCGGTGATTCCGGCACGGCGCATCGCCATGACTGAGAGCGCCGCCTGCCTATCTTTGAATGAACTGGTGGGTTCATGACGCTCATCTTTGAAAAAAATCGGGGTGTGATTGAAGATTTTCTCGTACTGGTACAATCGCAGCAGCGGCGTATACCCTTCACCCATCGAAATTTCCAAATCGGGTTCGGTCATGGGCAGTAATTCGCTATAACGCCACAGAGACCGACCACGAGACCGAACAGCGGCGGGCCATAGACCCGCCACCGTTTCATAATCATACTCTGCATCCAGCCACTGCGACCCGCATGTTTCACAGGTAGTTGTGCCGATGTGTGGGGGCATTTCTGCCCCACATTCCAGACACACGATTCTTTTGAACAACTGCGTCATTCGCTACACTTTCTCTGGTACATAGATTGGCATGGTGAACACAAATGTCGAGCCAGCGCCGTATTCACTCTCGACGGAAATATCCCCACCGTGCATCAGAATGAGTTCGCGCGTGATTGTCAATCCAAGCCCGGTGCCACCCGCGCGGCGCGTTGACGACCCATCGACCTGACTGAATCGCTCGAAAATCACCGATAGATCGTCTTCATTCATCCCGATGCCTGTGTCGGCAACCGAAATATAGGCCAGACTGTCGTTGTGTAACCCATAACGAATGGTGACGCTGCCTTCTTCGGTAAACTTGACGGCATTACTGACGAGATTCCACATAATCTGGCGCAGACGCACCAGATCGGCATTCACCGCTTCGACCTTGTCATCTTCGACCAGCAGCAGCTCGACAGGTTTATCCTTCACGAGAATCTGCCCCGACCGGACGATTTCGTGCAAGAATTCCGGCAGCGGGATGGCTTCGTGCGCCAGTTGCATTTGACCACTGTCGATTTTCGCGAGGTCGAGAATCTCGTTGATGAGCGACAGCAGATGTTTACCGCTGGAATGAATCGCTTCCACATCTTCGGCAGCATCCTCATTCAACTCACCATCTACGCCATCCAGCAGCACTTCCGAGTAGCCAATGATGGAGTTAAGCGGTGTTCGCAGTTCATGACTCATATTGGCGAGGAACTGTTGTTTCAGGCGGTCAACTTCACGCAACTGCTCAATGGTCTCACGCTCACGCTCGAAGGCACGGGCATTTTGCACCGCGACCGCAATCTGGTCGGCGAGCACCGTTTTCACGCGGACATCTTCATCAGTAAAGTGATCGCGCTCGTCGGATTGTGTGTCGAGGACGCCAATGACCTGTCCACCGACGATCATCGGGATAGCCATTTCTGCCTTTGTATCTGGCAAAAGCGGATTCGCGAGGAAATTTGGATTTGCCGTCACGTCATTCACGATAATTGCTGTGCGTGACCGCGCGGCCTGTGCCACCAGACTGATTTCGCTGTTTAGAGGGATAGCGTGCCCCGCTTCCACCATTTTACGGCCTGCATCACCTGCACCAGCAGCGAGGCGCAAATACTCGCCTGTCGCATCAATCAGATAGATGTGGGCGTGATAGAGGTCAAAGCTGCCTTTTGTCAGATTTGATACATCAGTGAGCAGGGCTTGCAAGTCCAGATTGGTTGCCGCTTCCGCACTCACACGGGCCACCGTTTCCAACTCACGGGCACGACGGCGAATTTCCCCTTCGGCATGTTTCTGGTCAGTAACGTCGCGGGCGACAAAGTGAATAAGTCCCGCTTCCATATCCGGCGAAGCATTCCACGAAATCCACTTATATGTCCCATCTTTACAACGATAGCGATTTTCGAATGAGATCGTCTCCGCACCTTCGGCAATTTTACCCGCTTCGGCGTTGGTTTTCTCAACATCATCGGGATGGACATACGACACAAACGGCTGCGCCATGAGTTCGGCGCGTGTATAGCCCAACAGGGTTTCCCAGGCGGGATTGAGATTGGTGAAGTAGCCTTCAAAGTTGGCCGAACCCAGCATGTCCAGGGTGGAACTGAAGATACGGTCAATTTCTTGAAGGGCTTCCTGTGTTTCTTCATACAGCCGAATGTTCTGAACGATGTTCGCGGCCTGGTCGGTGAGCGCACTGATCCGGCGGATGTCATCTTCACTCATTTCCAGCGGTGCGGCGGATTGTGCCGTGAGGAGACCTATCCACCGTCCACCGGCGACCAGCGGGAAGAAGACAAAACTCGTCATCCCAAGCTGGCGGAATAATTCGCGTGTATTCTCATCGACACGCTCATCGGTCTCGACATTCGCAGAAATCATCGGTTCATCACGATGTAGTCTGGTAGACATCGGGAAATCCGCGAGGTTATACACCGTTCCCGGTGGTGTGAGCGATTCGTCTGCTGTCGATTCCCATGCCGCGATAATTGTCGCTTTCTGGGGCGGTTCATCTTCCCACGGGCTGTCGAAAAGCAACATATTGGCGCGATCAAGGACAACCAGCGATGTCGAAACGATCAGCGCCTCCATGATCTCATCATAATTCGAGGCGCGTCCCACACGATTACTACCCGCATAGAGTGCTTCCGTATGCCCCAGTGCAAGCTGCGTTTCTTCAAACAGACGGATACCTTGAATCACCGCTGATGCTTGATCGACCAGACTATTGATTTGCCGCAGCTCGGTTTCGCTGAGTTCAAGAGGCTGTTCTGATTGGGCGGTCAGCAGCCCCAACCACTCTTCACCGACCACCAGCGGGTAAAACACCACACTGACCATACCCAGATGAGCCAATAGCTGAAGGAAATTGCTATCGAGACGGTCATCCTTTGCCGCATCGTAGACGATGAAGGGTTCATCACGCTCCATCAGTTGCAAGAAGGGAAACTCGGTAATCGTGTAGGTTGTACCAAGCGGCGCGCGGGGTTGACGACCATCATGTTCCCAGACAGCGACCACACTACCATAGTCCGGTTGTTCATCGCGCCATGCCTCATTGAAGAGGATGATATTCCCACGTTGCAGGCGGCGCAATGCGGTTGATTCGATCACAGCCAGCAGCACTTCGGATAGAGACACAGCACGACTTACACGGTCACTGCCTTCATAGAGCGATTCACTATGTTGCAGGGCTTGTTGGGCGCGGTCAAAAGCGCGAATGTTTTCCAGCTTACTACTGATAATCGCCGTGAGCTGGAGCATTACGCCGAATTCAG
>CAZTLI010000230.1:0-8399 GCA_964614375.1 uncultured Anaerolineaceae bacterium | reverse complement strand
ACTGCCTTCACAAGGAGAGACCATTGTGACTACAGAACAACAAACACCAGGCCGCACCACGACTGTCGGAATGGCATTTGTCGCTGGCACTGGCATTACTTTAATGATACTCGCGGCGATTTTTGGTGTGATTGGCGGCACAGAAGCGGATGCAGCAGCGACTAATCAGGTGGGTGTATTGTTTATCATTGGTGTAGGCCTCACCCTTGCCGGGTTGATCGCATGGTTGTTCATCGTGCGACCCTTTGCCAGCTTTGACGACATCAATGTCCCGCTTTATCACGGTCATGACCATGATAACGAGCATTAGATGCCGCGCCCAACTATTCCCGAACGCCAACCTATTGGCGATCCCTTCACAGGGACACTCATAGAAATTGATGGTCGGTATGCACTGAGCACAATTGAGCAACCGGGTGCAACAATCGTCGCAGAGGGCATCCTGACTATCCGTTACGGTGCCCCGTATCTCGGCAAAACCCAGCTGGCAATCGTGCCGGGATTATTGGCATTAGATTATGGCGACTTCCTAACGGGGGAAGAGGCGTGGGACTTTTTGATCAAACGCAGCAACCTGCACCCGCGTGCAGAAGTATTCGGTTATCGCAATGATGGGCGCGACGACATGATTGTGGTCAAAGCCTTAGATTTGGCTGCACCCATACAAGTATTTGCCTACGCAAATGCACAAGCCACCACTCCCCTTGCTCAGGTGACCGCATGTATTATATCTGACAAGGGCACCTTGCCAGAACGCCTTGCACAGTATCTGCCACATTTCCCAAGCATCGAAACATGGCTGCAACAGGATAGGGACAATGACTGACGACTTGAACCATCTCAATAGCATTTTTGATGAGAATTGGCCTGAAGACCATCGTTCCGGTTTTGTGGCGGTTATTGGGCGTCCTAACGCAGGCAAATCGACTCTAATCAATCGCATACTGGGGCAAAAAATCGCTATCGTAACCCCCAAGCCCCAAACAACACGCAAACAGCAGCTTGGTATCTATACAACAGAAAAAGCACAGATTCTGTTCACCGATACACCGGGAATCCACGAGCCGCATCACAAACTTGGCGAGTATATGAACACGACCGCCCAGGAAGCCCTGCGTGATGCTGATGTCATTGTGTGGATTATGGAAGCTAATACCCCACCCCACAAAGAAGACAAACATATTGCTTCGATACTTGAGTCGCTGGCGGGCACTAAACCGATCATTATGGCACTCAATAAAGGGGATTTGTTGTTGGGGGAAACAGACTTGTCTGCCCATAAAGCACTAGTCAAACACGACGCGGCATATATTATCAGCGCCCTGGCTGGAACAGGCGTCCCGGACTTAGTGGCGCATATCGCAAGTCTGCTGCCGCTCGGCCCGCGTTACTATCCGGTGGATCAAGTCAGTGAGGTAAATCTACGCCACATTGCCGCAGAAGTAATTCGTGAAAAAATCATTCTCAATACCGAGCAGGAAATTCCCCACTCGGTGGCGGTGGAGATTGATAGTTTTAAAGAAGGTGAAGATCGCACCACGATTAGCGCTATTATCTATGTTGAGCGCGATACACAAAAAGGCATTGTCATCGGCAAACGGGGACAGATGATTAAAACAATCGGCACAGCCGCACGTCAAGAGCTGATGACGATGTTTGACCAATCCATTCATCTTGATTTACGTGTCAAGGTGCTAAAGAATTGGCGTAAAGACGAGAAACTCATGAAACGCATGGGCTATCGGGTGTTCAAGGATGACGAAGACCAATCGTGAAACAGCTCATGTTAGCTATGTACCTGTGCCTGTAAAAAAGTGCGGGCAGCTTCGGCATCTATGCGTATTTGCGCGATGAGTTCATCTATTCCATTAAATTTCATTTCACGTCGCAGATGCTGTTCAAAAGCAAATGACAGCGTTTGTCCATAAATATCCCGGTCAAAATCCAGCAGATGTGCTTCAACCGTGATGTTTTCGCCAGCAAATGTTGGACGAATCCCCACATTGGTCACCGCCATGAATTGTTCATCTCCCAACGTCGCCCATCCCGCATAGACCCCGTTCGCGGGGATGACCTGCTCATCCCAGACATCGATATTCGCAGTCGGAAAGCCAATTTTGCGTCCACGCTGCTCACCCTGAACAACCTTACCACTGACGGCATAGCTGCGCCCGAGCAGGTCTTGTACCCGGTCAACAGCACCTTCACCCAATAATTCGCGTATCGCACTACTGCTAATGACCTCGCCGGGATTTTCGGTCTGCATAAGGTCAATCACCCGCACACTAAAGCCCTTTTCTTGCCCCTGCTGCTGCAAAAAGGCAACATTGCCCTCGCGCTTATAACCCATCGCAAAATCTGCACCAATCCATACCGAATCGAGGTGGAGATATTCGATGAGGCGGTCAACAAAATCTGCCGCGCGAATCTGACGCACCTGGTCATCAAAGGGGTGGATGACAACACAGTCAATACCAAGTTCAGTAAGTAAGCGAGCGCGTTCTTCTGGGGGTGTTAAATAATAACGCCCCTTCTGATTTCGCAAAACAACATCAGGATGCGGGAAAAATGTTAATGCAACTGCCGCGCGTCCACTGCTATGTGCCTCTTGAACCAGTTTCTTGATGAGATATTGATGTCCCCGATGTACACCGTCAAAAACGCCGATACTCACGACGGACGGCTGCTGCAATTTGGCATCTTCGAGTTGATAAATGGGAGTCATGTATTCGTCCAATAATCAGCGCATAAAACCTGTATGCTTGGTACACACGCAGTATTGTATCAATCTTGTGGCAAAAATACCTTATGGGGTCGCCAGAAACCATTATCAGCCCGTAATACCGCCAGAAACGTGCCATCCGAAGCATACCCGCGCGCCAATGTGTCGTCCGGCATTTGCCCGCCAGCAATTTTACGCCCTTGCGAAATCGCAATGGATTCATCTAAGGTGAGCTTGATCGCAGGCCAGCTATCCAAAGGGGTATCGGGCGACAGAAGATGGTTTGACCAATTAACGTCAGATAACAACCGTTCAAGTTCCACAGCATTTTCGAGCGTGAATGTACCGCTGGCGGTGCGAACCAACTCTGACATATGCGCGCCAACACCCAATACCTGCCCGATGTCATAGGCCAAACTGCGAATATATGTCCCCGCACTGCATATTACATCTAGCGTGAATTTTGGAAGGGACCCGTCTATCAGCACCAAATCATGAATCGTCACCGCACGCGCTTTCCGTTCAACTGTTTTGCCCGCACGCGCTAACTCATATAATTTGCGCCCATTTTGTTTAATGGCGCTATACATCGGCGGCAACTGGTCAATTTCCCCGCAGAATTGTCCTAACACATTCTCTACATCTTGTTGTGTGATGTGACTCGCATCATGTCTGGCGACTATCTCACCTTCAGCATCATAGGTATCTGTCTCCACACCTAATGTCACTGTAGCACGATAGCGTTTGGTCGATTGCATCGCATATTCACTCAGACGAGTCGCGCCGCCTATACAAATAACTAAAACACCGGTCGCCAGTGGGTCAAGCGTGCCGGCATGACCGACTTTCTTCACGTTCAGGCCACGCCGTATCCTCGCGACCACATCATGGCTGGTCATCCCACGCGGTTTATTGATATTGAGAAACCCGGACACCGCAGAATCAGGCAATGTTGAGTGTCCCTAATTTCGTCACTTCTTGTAACTTCTCAAGCACCCGCTTGCGCGCATCCTCCATCGGCCCATCAACTGTCGCACCAGCGGCCTGTGTATGCCCACCGCCGCCGAGTTCCACCGCCAATGTACCAACATCATAACCCGGTTTGGCGCGCATACTCACATCGACTCGGCCATCCAGTCGTTCTTTGAATACTACGGCGACCATCGCCTCTGCCACACGATCAAGCAAACTGACTAACCCGCCGTCAGATGCTTCGGTCATGCCAACACTCTTAAGATCGCTGCTCGTCACCACCGCTTCAATCACCTGTCCATTCAGGTTGACACTTTGTAAGGCACGCTTCCATAACAGAATCGCATTATAAGATTTGTTATCCAAGGCCCGCGCTGTAATCTCGGTCAACGATGCGCCCGCACGCATCAATTCCTGGGCAATATACAGAGTTTTCTCGCTGACATTGCTTGTCCGAAAACCTTTAGTATCGGTCACCAAACCGGTGAGCAAGGGGGTTGCCAGGTCGGCTGTCCATCGAACGTCCCATTGAGTCGCCCAATCGAACACAATTTCACTGGCGGAAACCGCCTCGGCAATCACAATGTTGATGTCACCAAAATGGTTATTCGTAGGATGATGGTCGATATTGATCACAGCCTTACTGTGTTCGCTGCCATACTTCCCGACCTCACCAGCACGAGTATCATCGCCACAATCGACCGCAATCATCAAATCCCATTCGCCTTCTGTAAGTTCAGCATGAACGGCATCTGTTCCGACCATAAACTGCAAAAAATCTGGCACGCCGCCATCTACCGCAGATGTGACCGTCTTACCACGCTGGCTCAGTATCCGCGACAAACCCAGGAGTGTGCCAATCGCATCGCCATCGGGCGCCAGGTGTGCAACCACCAGAATCGACTTCGCAGAGGCAACCGCATGTGTTGCCTCTATCCAGGGCAGATTATTCGTCGTCATCTATAACCTCTTCGGGCGGGATGTCGAGCTGCGATAAAAGACGATTGATTTTTTCGCCTTGTTCGAGGGTCATGTCCCACCGAAAAATCAACTCAGGCGCATTACGAACCCGTATCCGCTTGCTGACTTCGCGCCGCAAGAAGCCTTTGGCCCGCGCCAGACCTTCCAATACCTCATCGTGGCGAGACTCATCCCCCAGCGCATTGACATAAATCGTGGCATACATCAATTCCGCATCAATCTTGACTTCGGTGACGGTGATGTTTTGTAAACGTGGGTCAGAAACTTCGCGCAGAAGCAGTTCACTCAGAATAATGCGAATTCGTTCCGCGAGGCGTTCTTGTTTTAAGGTCATCGAATTCCTCCATTTGTTCCTTCGGATGATTAGTAAGTGCCCGAAGCCCCTCGTATAAGCAAATTCATGCTGAGCGACTTCGGCCTATATAAAACGTCTTCATTACGACGTTTAATTCACCCGTTCCATCACGAAGAACTCGATTGTGTCGCCCTCTTCAAAATCGTTAAAACCATCAATACCAATGCCACATTCAAATCCAGAGCGCACTTCACGCACATCATCTTTTTCACGTTTGAGTGAACTCACCGATGCCGATTCGACCAGCACCTGCTTCCCACGCAGCACACGCACCTTTGCATTCCGTCGTGCCTCGCCATCTTTGATGTAGCTACCCGCAATATTGCCCGCGCGCGGAATTTTGAACACCTTCCGCACTTCTGCCACGCCTATGGTTCGCGGCTCATATTTGGGTTCTAACAATCCATGCAGCGCCATTTCGACATCTTCCAGCAGTTTATAAATGATGGAGTACCGTCGAATTTCGACGCCTTGCGAGTCGGCATAGGCACGCGCTGCATTATCGACACTGACATTGAAGCCAATGACAATCGCGCTGGACGTACTCGCCAACATCACATCGTTTTCGCTGATATTGCCAATATCTGCGGCGAGAATGTGAACCCCGATGCCTTCCTCATTGTTTTCGCTAAGATTTTCCAGGGAATCGACAATCGGTTGCAGCGAACCCTGCACATCAACCTTCAGAACCAGATTCAGTTCCTTTGCTTCACCGGCCTGAAATTGGGCAAACACATCTTCGAGTGTCAGACCGCCGCGCGATTGTGTCTGTGGAGAAGCCGCAGCGTCGATACGCTCATCGACAAGCTTGCGAGCGGCTTTCTCATTCTTCACGATCTCAAAGCTGTCGCCGGGTTGTGGAGGTTCGTTAAGCCCCAATACAGAAACAGGGGTCGATGGCCCGGCCTCGTTTACTTGATTTCCAGCTTCATCGAACATTGCTTTGATACGTCCATAGCTGTGCCCCACGATGACGGTATCGCCCCGTTGCAGCGTCCCGTTCAAAACCAGCAGCGTCGCCATGGTGCCACGGCTGGGGTCAATTTCGGCTTCGATGACCTGTCCCATGATTTTGCCCCGGGGATTAGCCACAATCTCGGCATCATCTGCTACGAGCAGCAGCGCCTCTAGCAAATCTTCAATACCCTCTCCTTTAAGGGCCGCCACTGGCACCATTAACGTATCGCCATCCCAATCATCTGGCACCAGGTCTAATTCGGACAGACCTTGTTTCACCTTGTCGATATTGGCATTCGCCTTATCGACCTTAGTAATCGCGACCACAATCGGGATATTGGCAGCACGCGCATGATTCAAGGCTTCGCGCGTAGTCGGCATCACACCATCGTCTGCCGCCACAACCAGAACCGCAATATCCGCACCCTGGGCGCCACGCGCTCGCATTGCCGTAAATGCTTCGTGGCCCGGTGTATCGAGAAAAGTCAACAAGCGTCCATGATGTTGGGCACGATAAGCGCCGATATGCTGCGTAATGCCACCTGCTTCGCCAGCAGCAACGGCTGTTTCGCGAATAGCATCCAAAAGCGTCGTTTTCCCATGATCAACATGCCCAAGGATGGTAACGACAGGGGGACGAACTTGTAACGTGGCGGGGTCTTCTTCGGTGTAAATCTTGCGCCAGACTTGCGTACTTTGTTCAACACGCCGTTGTTCTTCTTCGGCTCTGGCGACGGCGCTTGCCGAAATTGCCTCGAAACCCATTTCTTCAATGACGATGGCGGCGGTATCAAAATCAATTTGCTGATTGATTGAAGCCATGATCCCATTCGCGATGAGCTTTTTCATGACTTCAATGGGGCTAGCCCCGATTAAATCGGACAATTCACGCACAGATAAATAGTCTGGGACTAATATCGTGTTTGCTTCATTTGCTTCTGTCATATATCCTCCACATACCAGAGTAGTGCAAGCGTATGGCAGGTTATGACAGACCTATCATCCTATCTGTAGGGAGTCATTTCCTGTCCCTGCCACATCATTGCAAAGAGACTCATTCGTCTACACACCAATTTACGCGCGTGCATCGTGCAAACGCCCGTAATCAACATCTGTTAATTGGGTTTTTAGCGCCTTACTCAACACATCCGAGTGCATGATTCGTTCCCAGCACCGGGTTTTATCACAAATATATGCGCCCCGTCCATTCATCTTACCAGTAGCATCCACCCAAATACCATCGGCAGTACGGACGATACGGGTCAAAGTCCGCTTATCGGCCTTATCATGACAGACAACACAGGTGCGAACGGGGGTGTGTTTAGGCGATGATGATTTTTTTGCATTCATAGCTGATTATCAACCTCAATCATCATCAATACTCCATTCTTGCTGAGCACGGCGTCCTTTTCGGCGCCGCTTCTCGCCCTTACCATCATTGGCATCATCCGTCCAGAAGAAAGCATCTGAGTCGCGGTCTTTACGACGTTTCTTCTTACCCGATTTCTTCTTACGCTCGCGCAGATAATCGGTCTCATCGTCATCTTCAAATATTTCCATGTCGAGGAGATCATCATCCACCCGTTCACGATCGCGCTTTTTATTGGCTAATCGGCGATTGCGATTGTGCTTCTCATCGCTCAGATCGCTGTTGTTAAAGGTAAAAACTTCATGCCCCCGATCTTGATTAGGGGCATGTGCATCGTGTTGTGAATGGCGTTTTTCCCCCATCACAGCATCTCCGCATTAGTATTCTAAATCATCATCCCACTTGTCACGTTTGCGACTGCCCTTCCGACGTCGTTTGGCAACAACTTGCCCGCTGCGCTCATCAAAGATGAGCTGACGCCGCTTTTGTCGTTCTTTCTTTTTCTTCCGTTTTGATTTACCCGATGCGCCGGGAAATTCGTCGTCCTCATCGTCATCGAAGTCGAGTTCTTCATCCTCATATTTACCAACCGGGCGCGCTTTTGCTGGTCCAGGCTCGGCAATTTGAGGCATTTCAACTGCGGCAGGTATGGATAGTTCATCCGCTTCAACGTCGTCCGCTTCAACTGATTCAACCGCTTCTGGCGCAACCGCTTCTGCTTCCAACACGTCGTGCGCTGCTTCAACTGCCTCTTCATCACCCGGGGCTACTTCTTGTGGGACAATTTCTTCCGCATCAATATCCGGGAACACGACCTGATCTAGCGCTTCTTGAATTTGTAACAAGGCGTTATCGGGGAAATCCGAAAGCAGTTGTTTGATGCGTTTCTCATCAATCAAGAACCGCAGCATAATCTCGCCCACGTTTTCTAGCGGTTCCAGCGCCTCGATAATTGGGCCAGGCAGGTCTAATTCATCAATCGACATAGTAAACGCGCCCTGTGGCAATGTCGCTTTGACCGCATTAATTTCTTCCATCCGTTT
>CAZTLI010000229.1:0-8432 GCA_964614375.1 uncultured Anaerolineaceae bacterium | reverse complement strand
CGCTAGTCTTTGACCCATTCCCGCGCGAGGTGTGCCAGCAGATACCGTTCTTCGTCTGTGAGGTTGGCGGTGACGAGCAGTTCCGGGCGATTATGCCATGTGCGCCGGATGGCTTGTTCGCGTCGCCAGCGTTCGATTGCGGCGTGATTGCCCGTTTGCAGCACTTCCGGCACATCCAATCCTCTAAAACTTGCCGGGCGGGTATAGTGCGGGCCTTCCAGCAAACCATCGGCATGACTATCGCGCTGTTGCGCGCCGTCCGCACCCAATAGACCGGGCACATGGCGCATCACCGCATCGATGACGACCATCGCCGCCAATTCGCCGCCGGTTAACACATAATCGCCAATGCTGATTTCATCGGTGACGACCAGCTGCCGCACGCGCTCATCCACACCCTCGTAATGCCCACACAACAGCACGAGACGTTCATGTCCCGAAAGTTCCATCGCGACCTGATGCGATAGCAAGCGACCCTGTGGCGACATGAGGATGACGGGCGCGGCACTATCACCTACGACAGATTCGACAGCCCGCACGACGACATCGGCTTTGAGCACCATGCCACCGCCACCGCCATAGGGTGTATCGTCCACTGCGCGATGTTTATCTTGCGAATAGTCGCGGATATTGTGCAATCGCAAGTCAAGTAAGCCGAGTTCGCGCGCCTTCCACATCATACTGGCGCGCATCGGGCTATCGAACATCTCTGGAAACAGGGTCAAGACATCAATTTGCATAGTGGGTGTCCTCATGTCTATCGAAGCACATTTACGCGCTGTAGAAAATAGGCGATTCCAACCATCCAAGGAAGCTATATCTATTGTATCGGGCTTTGTCATGGTCACGTATGTTTGATTCTGATGGAACTTTATTCTATAGATGTACTGGCGGATTTGTGCGAGATGGCGTTTGTAGATTACAATGCGCGTAACGAAAGCGCGTTACAGGGAGCGGCGACGATGCGCCAGATAGCCCTTGTGTTGTTGAGTATCGTTTTACTATTGCCAGCAGCGCCGGGATATGCCCAAACGCGCGAAGATGGCTGTATTTCTGAACTTCGCCCAACAATTGCCACGACAACCGATGTGCTGGATTATGATGCGGCGTGTACGCAGTTTCAGATGTGTACGCAGTCGGAAATGCAAGAAACAGATGACTTTGACCGCTACACGCTCAACCTGTGCCAGATGGTGACATTTGAAGACATGCTGGCACAGTGCCCCGCAGATGATACACGGTGTACGGATGGTGCAGTGTTGTTCGCCGCTGCTTTGCTGGTCATTGAAGATCGTCCGTTTGATACGCTGCCACCACCACACGTACTCGAAGGTATCCCTGCCGCGTTAGATGCCTATTGGCAGGGTGATGATGAAACGGCGCTGGCGATTTATGCCGATTTGCCACAATATTATTCGGATGTTCCCTATCACAACGCTTCGATTCCATTGAGCATCGCCGTGTTACAGCGGCGCTTAGGTCAAACCGAAGTCGCGTTCGAGCAATACACCGATGCTTATGACTATGCCTTTGACATCCTATCTGAACTGCCGCTAGGATGGTATACGCGCAGTCTGCTTTATGGCGAACTAGGGCGCGACATCGAAGCCGGGATTGTAGCGGCTGTCCTGCGCTACTACTTTGCCGATGACTTAGACCGTTTACCGTCTGTTGTGGCGTTGCAAGCACAGTATCCATTTGATGATTCTCGCTTAGAAGACTGGTTTTATTACCCGGTCACCACTGGGTGATTTGACACTTCGTGACCCCCTTCCCATTCAGGTTGCGCTGTTTCCAGAAGTCGATCAGATTGTCACGTTTGGTCTATACAATGAATTGTGGCGCGAACCCGGTCAACGTCCACAATTATGGCAGTTCTGGACAACTGATGGGACGCACTATGCACATGAGTTTGCCAATTATGGATATATCTATCACGAAAATCCCGGAGGCATCTATTTGGAAGTGGATGGGGAGGTGATGTGGGGGCAAGACCTTGAATACTATCAATCGGAGAGTATGTTGGATGACCGATTTGCCCTCGCTCCCGTTGATTCGCCCGACCCGCGCGAGATATTTTCCGAAACCCGGTACTGTGAGGATGGTGCAAGTTCGCGTGTGATGGTTGGCATGACTGTCCGGCTGTTGATGTATTGGAATCCGCCGCTGGACTCGGTGAATGGCGAAGGCGTTTTGGTGGAAGGCGCACCGTATGCCGATAGTCCCGGTGGCGAATTGGCGGGATTGGTGTCACCGGATAGCCGGATACACATCATCGGTGGTTATGAATGTGTGGGGCGTGTGATATGGTGGCAGTTTGAAACCGACGATGGCATTAGCGGATGGATGCCGGAGAATTCGGGCACAATCTACATCATCGTGCCCGTCATTGAACAGTGAAACAGGTCAGCACTGCAACCTGTCAACTAATCAGCAAAAGCATGTCTCTTGCAGATGCTGTTGGCTGAAATGCTAAAAACCGATTGTGCGCTCACTGGTCGATTCAAAGCAACAACGATTTCAACTCGCAGTCGTGGTAGATAATATCTCACGTCGTGAATTTATCGGGCGATGGTTTATAACGCCAAATGCAGGGGTACGATGTGCCCAGAAAGCGAAAACCGAGTCGATCCAGAATCGGATGGCTCATCGGGCTGGCATCCACCGTTAAAAAGCGGCGTCCGCGTGAATGGGCTTCCTGTGCGCGGGCGGCGACCAATCCCTTATAGAAACCATGTCCACGATGCACGGGCAGCGTACTGCCGCCGAACAGACTGGTGAAGCGGCTGTTTTCTGGGAAGCGCGCCCACGCCACACTCACGGGTTTATCGTCTACAAATGCCGCATAGATACTCAGTTGGTCAGGCGTGTTTGCCAGTTCGTGCTTCAACATCGCGCCCAAATCTTCTCGACTGCTGCCCCAGACCACTTCCAGCACCTTCATCAACGAGTCGATGTCATTCACATCGGTCACGCGGCGGATTTCGGGCGGGACCTGGTGCGATAGCAGGTCGTCGCGTGCTTCTAAATCGAGGATGAGCACGGCTTCGGCCTCTTCGATGAAAAATCCGTGCGCGATAAGGCGCTGTTTGAGATTGCGCGGCGAATCATAATCAAAATACTTCCATTCAAAGTTGTGTCCCATGCTGTCGAAATAGTCGATTTGTTCGCGGATGACACTATCGACGTTTTCCATCGACAGACTGGAATAGAGGACGTAACTATTTTTGGTGCGTTCATCGACATAGCGTACCAGATGGGGGAAGGCTTCGCGGCGGCTGCCGTCTTCCTGTAGATTAATGCGTTGGTCTTCATCGTAAATGCGTCGAAGTTCAGCGATGTCCATGATTATAAACCCTGTGTGTTCAACCAGTTCACAATGTGATCCGCAGTCGATTGCCAGTGGGGTTCCAGCATGAGGTCATGTGCGTCGGGGACGACTTCGCATGTCCCGTGATAGGCGGCGGCGGTTTTGCGTTGTTCTGCCACAGAAAACAGCGAGTCATGCTCCCCTGCGACCACCAGAATGGGTGCAGTCACGCGCCTGGGGCGCGGCAGCGCGAACAGCAGCATATCCAAAAACGCCATATACGACTCGTTACCGAACTGCTGTTGGTAGCGTTCGACCTGTTCCTGGGGCATGTCTTTAGAGAAAAATGCCCAGCGCGCCCGGTCTGGCGTGCTGGCGAGTGGGCGCAGATTGAGCGTGAGATTGACCTGTAAAAAGGCCAATGGCTGCCCAAACAACGCGCGAAACATGGCCTGATACACACCATGCACCGGCGCTGTCGCCAACAACACACCCGCAGGCGCATCGTACTTTTCCAGATACTTTTGTGTAATCAACCCACCCATCGAATGCCCAATGATGACTGGACGCTGCCCGGTTTCGGCCTGGATTTGCACCGCGGCTTCGTTCACGTCTTCGACATAGTGCTTGATGCGTGTGAAACGCAGCGACTGTTTGATCGGACTATTGGCATGTCCACGCAAACTCAATGTGCTGGCGTGATAACCCTTTTCGGCAAAATAGGGTAAGAAAAATTCCTGCCAGCACCATGCACCGTGCAAAATACCATGCACAAACAGCAGCGGTGTTGGTTTTGTGTTGCCCGATGGTTTCCCGGTGATGACTTCAAGCGCCATTGGATACCCCCTCGTCAATATCCTGTATGTTAAGTGTACCGCACACACGAAACCCGTGCAGTTTCAATTAGGTTAGAGCGTGTAAATCTCGACATGAGAATGGCGCTCACCGATTCAGCCAGAAACACACGTTGACGATAGTGCAAATCCCGCTCACAATCAGGATGTCGCAACGACCTGTCAAGTGAGCGAACACCAATGAAATGGCACGACATCCACCCCCAGTTTGACCATGCGCGCATCCCGGCATTGTGTGCGGAATTATGGGCGGGCGACCCGAACCCGGTGACACACATCGGCACCAGCGCCAATATCGTCTATCGTTTTGAGGCAGGGGGTGATGGGCGCTATCTGCGGATTACACATGGCATCATCGCCAGCATACCGGGACGCTGCGCTGCGACGGACTATCTGCGCCATGTGTATCGACAGGGTGTGCCTGTTTGTCGGCCTGTAGAATCGGTCAATGGCAAATTGATTGAAACCTTTACACAGGGCGAATGGGAATTTCAGGCGTCCGTCGTCGCCGAAGTGCCGGGTGACCCTATCGCGCTCGATACAACCGATATGCGCGTGTTTGAGGCGTGGGGACAAGCGATGGGCAAACTGCATCAGGCCGCCCGTGCGTATACGCCATCGCCAGACTGCGGTTATACCATGCCGACAATCCAATATTTCTGGGAAAATGCCCGACGGTATGCCTCGCAGCTCGACGCCGACTTTCACGCGGTTTATCGGGAGGTGGATGCGTGGCTAAAAACCGTCCCTATGACGGATTATGGCCTCACCCATGGCGACCAGCGTCCCGGCAATGTGCTGTGGGATGGTCAGACGGCCTATACGGTGGATTTCGATGAACCTGTACTCGCGTGGTATCTTTGGGACATCATTCGCGCGCTGCTGGAATTTTCAGACCGCCCATCTGCCGAACGCCGGCGGATACGCGCTGCCTTCTGGGAGAGCTATTGTGCTCATAACCCGATTGATGACGGCTGGCTGGACGAACTCATCCCGTTCACACGTTTTCGTGCCACGCTCATGTACCTGTGGACATTGAGCGACCCGCTGACACCTGACGAAATCTTCGACACAGGCTGCCGCAACTGGGCACTCTATCCGGTTGTGTGGTGATATTTTAGCGATTATCACGGCAAATAGGACTCGCGAAGAAGTCAATCGCACAGATGACGACAAATCTTAATACAAACCAGTGGACATGCGGTATGAATCTGGTTTATGATAAGTTTATCTTGCAAGATGTATAACTGTATTACAGACCTTGATACGTAAGCGGATACGCCAACCACGCTCGGCTTTCTCACTGCTGCTCAGTATCCACATAGCATAGGGGAAAATCATGAGTTTTGAAGTAAAATGGCATACCGAAAATACCGTTGTCCTGGTTCGCCTGTGGGGCGATTTGGACATTCGCGAATTCCCGGAATTCGACACCCTGATTACACAGCATATCGACGCCTCGCCTCAACCGCTGGTGCATGTGTGGGTCGATTTGAAAGCAGTGACCAAATTCCCGGCCAATGTGCTCCAGGTTCATAGAGCGTTGAAGCATCTGGGGCATGAACGTGTGGGCTGGTCAATCATCATCACCGAAAATCGCATCATTCGTTTTGTCGGGACGATGATAACGCAGATTATGCGTGCCCGTTTTCGCGCATTCACAACGGACGAAGAGGCGCTGGATTTCCTGAAAAAGGTCGATTCCACACTCGAAGCGAGACAGGCATAACGGGTTTTTCTTGCGGCTTCAGTTGCACAAAAAATAGAATATTTATTCAAAAAGGAGTCGGTTATGGCGGCGTTATTTGCATTTCTAGCCCTCGCGCCAGTTGGGTTTAGCGCCCTCGTCGCGGGGGATTTCACCCAATTTATTTATAAACCCTCACATCGGCAGCTTTATCTGGTCTATCGGTATCGTGTTCCGATTGTGCTCGTCAGCCTTGGTCTGTGGATCGTGGCGCTGGTGTGGCATACGTCTGTTGAGGCGACCAGCCCGGTCTGGTTGGGGATTTCGCTGGCACTGTTGATTTTCTCAGCGCTGGGCGCATTCGTCGCCGTGCCATTCACCCTGTTTACAGGCATTCGTAACGGACGCTGGATGACCGCCGATGAAGCCGATAAGGTTTTAGAGCCAGATACACCCATGCTGACGCTTGTCCACAATGGCGATGCCCGCGCCACGCCCATGCTCTGGATGATGCGGATTCACTTCTGGGAAGATACGGTTGGGGGCGAGACGATTAATCTGTCGTTTTGCCCGTTGAGCAATACCAGCGTGGCGGTCAAACCAGAGGTGAATGGCGAGCGCCTGAATCTCATTGTGCCCTCGCAAATCGAAAATAATCTCGTGTTGTATGATACTGCCAACGGCAACCTCGTCCAGCAGATTGATGCCAGCATCCGCGAAGGCAAGCACAAAGGCACAGCCCTGCAAACGTATCCCAGCCAGATTATGTCGTGGTCAGCATGGAAGGCGCTGCATCCCGACACGAAAGTGCTGGCGGCACAACCGCGCAATCCCTGGGAACGATTTGTGCTGTTTCTGGTGCGCGATGTCGTCATCAAGACGCACAAAAAATTCAGCAAACCCTTCTTCCCGACCATCAAAAATCTGGATACCCGTCTCCCACACATTGCCGAAGTCGTGGGACTCGCAGAAGGCGACGAGGCCAAAGCCTACAGCCTGACCTACCTGTGTGACGAAGGTGTGGTCAATACAGATATTGATGGTAAACCCGTCGTGATTGTGTGTGATAAGGCGCAGGATGTGCAGTTCGTCTACAAGCGCACGGTGGATGGCAAGGCGTTGACCTTCAAAGCAGATTCTGATGGCGACACACTCCGGCTAAAGGACGACTCCGGTCAATTGTGGCGTGTGGATGGGCAGAAGGTCGATGGTGATGGGCAGCTTGAACCCATGATACAGATGAACCGCGCCTTCTGGTTCACATGGGCGAACTTCCATCCCAATACCGAACTCATCGGGGCATAAATTTAGGTTGCGCTGTCGGGGTCGATTCGCGAATCGACCCAACTCAATTTTGGTTATTGGGCAGCCACGCCGGGCTGCCCCTACATGCAATGCGCGTTTCAATAGTCGCACCCATCGGTAATTTGTATCCTAAAACCTCTTTTGCTCTTTTTCCTCTTTGACTCCGTGTTACGCTTTTGATTTTGTATTGAATCGTCACCGTGTTACTATCACCCACACATGCCATATGTTATTTCGGGAGATTCACCATGCCCTCAATCGAAAGTCTCGGACACCCGCTGGTCTATAAGGCCGATCAAAATCGTGTCGCTATCCCGCGGATTGACAATATCCCTGATACGTCTACGGTGCGCGTGGCGATTCGTGCGTTGGAAGGGATGCAAAAAGAGGCCATTGTCCACTATGCGCCCACCGGGACAGTCTGGCGCATGGTCAGCGATGAAGGCCCCTATCTCAATGGCACAGACTTAGCGCCGTTTCCGCTGGCGTTTTATACGGCGGGCATGGCTTTTTCGTTCGTGGAGGAAGTGGTCAAACATGCCACTGAACGCACTGTCACCATCCAGACGCTGACAATCACGCAGGATAACTACTACACGATGGCAGGGTCGGCGCTGCGCGGCGATATGACCGGGGGCGCAATACCCGCGACCATCGCCGTCGAAATCGAAGCCGATGCTGCGCTGGATGTGATTACGGACATCGTGCAACAGGCCGAACGAACCTCACCCGCACAGTCCTACATGCGCGACATCCTGCAAAATACGTTCGCGCTGTGTTTTAATGGGTCGCAAATCCCGGTCACGCGCGTACAGCCATCGCCCAAAGCCATCGTCGCTGACCCAACCTCGCTCTTTGATGCCGTGCAGCCCCTGGACGCCAGCGCCTATCAACCGGATATTATCGTCAAACAGTCTTCAGCGGACACTGTGTTCAATGTCGAAGGTGGCGCGGGCAGCAGTTTGCAATCGGAACAGAAGCGCACGCTGCATGTGCGCGGTATCGCCACCATTCGCCCTGACGGTCTGAAAGAAGTCGTCATCCAGCTGTTCAAACCGATTGGCAGTGTGTTCCGCGTGTTGAGTGACGATTCTGCCAGTGAACGCGCGCCAGCCAGTCTGTCTTATTTGGCGGCGGGTGTTGGCTTCTGTTATATGACACAAATTGGACGTTATGCCCATATCGTCAAGCAGCCACTGGAGTCGTATGCCATCGTGCAGGATTCGAGCTATCGTCAGGTGGATGGCGCAGCCACTGCCGACCCGGTAGATACCCA
>CAZTLI010000228.1:0-8456 GCA_964614375.1 uncultured Anaerolineaceae bacterium | reverse complement strand
CCATCGGCAATAATCGGCACGAGCCAGAAGGGGCCTTTTTTGCCTTCCATCGTCTGTATCTGGTCGGCGCGCATCAGCGCGTTATTGATTCGCTTCACGAGGTTGGGCGCGCTATCAGCCGGATAGAGACTCTGGTCGGGATAGGTCTGTCCGGCGAGGTTGCCATCTGCCGCCACCTGCCAACCACTGACATAAATGGCCTTCAATCCAGCAGCGACCATTTGCACAGCCTGCGTGCCTGTCAGTGCGCCCAGTGCGTTGATATACGCTTCGCGGTTGAGCAGGTCCCATAGTTGTTCTGCGCCCATCCGCGCCAGCGAATGTTCGATGTAAACCGAACCGCGCAGACGCACCACGTCTTCGGCTGTATAGGGGCGGGTGATGCCCTTCCAGCGGGGACGGGTATTCCACTCCATCGTGATTTGTTCGGCGTTTCGTGTTCGTTGCATGAGATTTTCTCCCTGAGTTGTGATGATGACTGTCAATTATTGCAATCAGTAAGGCGCGGCGTGTGCCTTACAGTGATACCCGTCTATAGGTCCTGGTAAGCTGGCAGGGTCAAAAATTCGGTGAAGTCGTCGCTGCGAATCATCTCATCGAAGAGATGTGCAGCCCGGTCAAAGTGCCCGTTGGCGAAACGCCCTTCCCCAACTTCGGACTGAATCGCGTCCATTTCTTCTTCCAAAAATTGTCCGAACAGCGCAACAGTCACCGGACGACCATCGTCCAGCGTGGCGTTATGGTGCAGCCACTGCCAGACCTGTGAACGGCTGATTTCGGCTGTGGCTGCGTCTTCCATCAAGTTGTACAGCGGTACACAGCCATTGCCACCCAACCACGCTTCCAGATACTGAATACCGACTTTGAGATTCCAGCGCAGGCCATGTTCAGTAATTGTGCCTTCGCTTGGCGTCAATAAATCGGCAGCACTAAGGTTGACATCAGCGCGTTGACGCTCAATCTGATTCGGCTGCGGCATATGCTTATCGAAAATCTCCGTCGCCACCTGCACCAATCCCGGATGCGCCACCCACGTCCCGTCGTGACCATCTCTGGCTTCGCGCTCTTTATCGGCGCGGACTTTGGCGAAGGCTTCTTCGTTGGCTTGCGGATCATGCTTAATCGGAATTTGCGCCGCCATCCCCCCCATCGCATGAATGCCGCGTCGGTGACAGGTTTTGATGACATACAGGCTGTAGTTCCGCATGAAAGGCACGGTCATCGTCACCTGTGCGCGGTCTGGCAGCACATAGTCAGGCTTATTTCGAAACTTCTTGATGTAGCTGAAGATATAATCCCAGCGCCCGCAGTTCAACCCCGCCGAATGATCACGCAGTTCATAGAGGATTTCGTCGGCTTCAAATGCACCGAGTATCGTCTCAATCAACACCGTTGCCCGAATTGTGCCGCGCGGGATGCCGAGTTCATCCTGCGCCAGATTGAACACATCGTTCCACAACCGCGCTTCGAGATGGCTTTCCAGTTTGGGCAGATAAAAATACGGGCCGCTGCCACGTTTGAGCAGTTCGGCGGCATTGTGGAAGAAATACAGGCCAAAGTCGAACAAACTGCCGGGAATAGGTGTGCCATCCACCAGAAAATGCTTTTCATCCAGATGCCAGCCGCGCGGACGCACCATCAGGACGGCGGTATCTTCGTTCAATTGATAATGCTTGCCCGATTCATTCGTGAACGTAATCGTCCGACGCACCGCATCGCGCAGATTAATCTGCCCATCGACCATATTGAACCATGTCGGGGCATTGGAATCCTCAAAGTCGGTCATGAAAACTTTGGCGCCGCTATTGAGGGCATTGATGACCATCTTGCGGTCAGTCGGGCCAGTAATCTCCACACGGCGGTCTTGCAAATCAGCAGGAATAGGCGCGACTGTCCAATCACCTTCGCGGATGTGCGCGGTCTCTGGCAAAAAGTCCGGCATTTCGCCCGCGTCAATCCGTCGCTGACGTTCGGCGCGTTTTTGCAGAAGGTCGTTGCGCCGCGATGTAAATGTCTGCGCCAATTTGACTAGAAACGCCTGCGCTTCCGGTGTCAATATGGCCTCGAATGCGGGTGGCATATCGCCTTTGATGTTGACCGCTGAATGCACTTGTAAAACCATAAGTCCTCTCCTCATTATCTGGTGTTGATGAGTCAGTACAGGGATGCGACCTGTGCAAGCCTGCATACATACCCGGTAGGGTGCAACACACTACATTCGATTGATGGGCTGAACGTTGGGCGAAATGGGTAGGTGATGCGCTAGTGGGCGCTAGCTAATCGACCAGAAAATCACCACGCTGGCGACAGCGACTGTGGCTACAGTGACACTGTAAAGGCCGAACGTTTGGGGGAACATGCTTGTGATCGTCATGGTCATCTATCCTGATGATTTCTGAACTGGACGAAAATGGGTTATTTGTGACAGTGTTCACATTCTACAGGAAAGCTGTGAAATTTTACACAACAGCCTGCATCAACATTTTAAATATTTATCGTACAATGTGTATCAAAATCTAATCACCAGTTAATTAACCGCACAAAGTAAAGACGATTTATACGATGGATTAATGTATAATTTGCACAATTTTACCCCGTTAACACCCTAATCCATCAGACACTGTGTACAAAGCTTAAACGGTTAAGTACAGCCGCTGACACAGACCCAATCCCCGTGATAAAAAGCGGACGCGCTACTCGATGCAGCGCGCCCGTTTGTAGAGGGGAGAGAGGGAGTTGCTCGCAAAATTAAAGTGAGAAACGAATGAAGTCCAATTTGAGTGACAGTGTGCCGAGTGTGACTTCATCGCCATCCCGCAGGATGTATTCTCGTCCCGGTGTCAAGACCTTACCGTTGATGAGTGTTCCGTTCAGGCTGTTCAAATCTTTGATCGCCATCCGGTCAATCGCCAACAGCATGGCATGATAACGGGAGACAAAATGGTCGCGTGCGCCATACGCTGACATATCAATATCTACTTCGCGATCATTCATGGATGTCCGATGACCGATCACCATGTAAGCGTCAGTTTTGAAAATAATCTTGCGACCATCGGGCAGCCACAAACGCAGCGCATGTGGCAGCTTAAAATCTTCGGGTATTGGATCCCGGCGTGGCATAGGTTCGGCAACCCGAATGGCGCGTAAGGGCTTGGTGCGCCAGGCTTGTGTGGTGGATAACTTCGGTGACATGATACTTTAACTTTCTCAAGCGGTTGCAGTGGTTGTTTACAATGATTGCGTTTAAGAATGATGCGCTATAATTCAGGCCTTCTGTTTGCACCTGTATAACAGCCTTAAACTGCACCCGCGTTATACAAACTGTCTACCCTACAGTAAATCCTTACAAACTATCAAACCCCTTGCAAACCTCCTTACAAAAAAACCCTAACATTAGGCTTGTTTGAGAGGGTTGGACAGGGCATACTCAAACCGAATTGTAATCTCATAGACAGGATTGACGATGATTGTGATTGCCGCAACCGTCCACATTCACCCCGACAAACGCGAACAGGCATTGGCACTCGCCCATAACATGATGAGCAATTCGCTAGCCGAACCGGGCTGCATCAGCTATCGGTTTTATGCCGATATAGATGACCCGAATAGATTCTTCCTGTTTGAAGAATGGGAATCTGAAGAAGCCCTGCAAAACCACCTCGCCGCGCCCGCCATGCAAGACTATCACAAGCAGTTCCCGCCGCTGCGGTCTAGCGCGTGGACAGTCTCGCACTATGAAGTCCGCAAGAAAGAAGACCGCAGCTAGCTATTCCAAATCGTCAAGGACAATTGTGCGCGGATGTTTAACGCTAAACGTGTACCGCAGGGTCTTGTTCTCGCCTGCACCTAATTTGACCGCCCATGTCAGCACGTTCAGGTCGGATTGATCATCCGGCTGCGGAGTCGCCTCTTCGAGCTTGACCATTATCGTCTCGAACCTGCCAATTGGAATCTGGTCGTAGACGGTAAGGTCGATTGGTTTGTCACGATGATTGGTGACCGTAATCGTGTACGTCAAGCTCAGTTGACGCACATCCCGCAGCCGTTTATTCACCTCGCGCCCGGTGAGTTCGTGCTTGACCACGACCTGACTATCGACGCCGCCCTGCATCTGAAATTCTTGCCCCCTTACCACAGTTTGCAGACTCGTTTTGCCCACGAAGTCCTCACCATGAAACAGATGCACGTCACCCGGCAGCAGGATGAAATCAGACGTGTTGGTCATCGTCGCCCGCACAAAAACAGCGTCTGAACGACGTGGGGCAGTCATATAATCGCGCTTGACCGCAAATGTCGTAATCGTCACTGTTGTCAGATACGGCGTGCCCCCGGTGGGGATAGTCACCGCGTCGGGCACGCGGTAGGTCAAAATGACATCCCGCGCCGATTCAACCCGCATCTCGCGGACGACTGTTTCCGTTGGAATTGGAATTTCATCATCGTCCAGTCCGGCAGAATACGGATCATGATAGACAGCCTCCATCGCCGTTGCTTCTGGCGATGACCTGGCCTGTGGCCCCAGAATCCATGCGCCTAATTCGGGCAAATCCGCACTGGTGGCGGGTTGGGCTGTCGAGAGGGACAAATCCACATCTGTCCATGCTTCGCCTGTGTCGTTGGTGATATTGGCGAGCACAGTCAATTCGAGTTCATCACCTTCTAGCCGCGCATCATACACGGGCTGCCACCCGGCATTTTCGACCCCATACGAGACTTCAAGTTCGAGTGGTGTGCCCTGTGCCGCCGTGACGAAGATTTCCAGCGCATGACGCATCTGGTCAGGGTCGCGCAGCTCATCTAGGCGTTGTTCAATCGCACTAACATTGCGCTGACCTTCTTCAATTTTGGGTTGTAAGGCGCGCTGCCGCCCTTTGACCAATGTCAGTTCGCGTTCGAGATATTCACCAAACACAGTCACATCATCCAGTTTAGCATCGCCCGATGCCAACGATTTAGCATATTCCGCCGCGCCACTTGTGGTAAGCCCTTGCAGATAGGTTAACCGACTCTCAAGTGCAGCCATTTCGTCGGTGAGTTTGGCCTGCTCATCCTGAATCGACTTGAGCCGTTTTTGTAATTCACCCTCATAGCCTGCGGGCACATCCGTCGCGCGTTCCCTCTTCACTTCGACACTGTTGATTACCATTCCCTCGCCGCGTCCGCTCACCCGGACAGAATCCGAATCGAGCGAAGACGGCAAATTGGCTAGTTTCAATATCTGGTCACCCGCTGCCAATAGCTGTTTGATACGGCGCGTCACACGGGCACGATCACGATAAACAGTGACACTCTTTACAGGGGCATCAATCACAGTCACTTCAGGCGAAAGCATGGGCACGATCCTGTCTCGTTAGCAGACATGGGTATTGTAACCAAAGCCCGGCGATAGACAACACAAAACCGCCTGTAGGGGGGAAACAGGCGGTCAATTGGGGAAGAAAAACAGTGTCACGATCACATAACACCGGTGCCTCATGCTGTAGTCAGCCCGTAATCGGACTGCTGTTCGTATCATCGCCGCAAATGCTTACAAAAGCCTGAACAGTCTAACCCTCGCCGCTGGTTGCTGGTTTTCAGTATCGTTGACCGCTGCACGCTCTTGCATCTACCAAACACCCGGCATAACGCATTCATGCGTCCTTTGCGTTTAACTGCTTTATACCTCAAAAATCATACACGTCGTCGTCGCGTGACTATACAATTTGCCCTGTGCATCGGTGACGCGCGCTTCAGCAGTCGCTATGCGTCGTCCCGCATGGATAATCGTCGCCTCGCAGCGCACCACGCCCGTTTCGATAGTCATCGGACGCACATAATTCACATGCAGTTCCACCGTTGTATAGGCCAGACCCGCTGGCAGCACAGACATCACCACACAGCCCAACGCCGAATCACACAATGTCGCCGCCAGGCCGCCATGCACCACACCGATGGGATTATAGTGAAATTCAGACGGCGTGCATTCAAAAACAACCCGTCCCGCTTCCACTTCGGCGATACGAAAGTCCATCAATTGGCCAATCGGCGGCGCGGCAAATTCGCCATTTCTGACAGCTTCTAAAAATTCAATCCCTGTCATCGTCGGCGCTTTCCGGGCACCGGGCATAGGATCTTCCCATGTAAAGGTACGACTACGAACAGCAGGTATATCCGACATCAATATCTCCTCACCAAAAACAGACCGAACGGTCTTATCTTAACACCTTCTCCCTGTATGCACCAGTATTCAAATAAAAAAAGACGCCCTATTTGCTAGAGCGTCTTGTTGGATTTAGCGGCGGCGACGGAGGGGTCGGTCTTTCTGCTGCTGCACCTGATGGGCGAGGCGCTGCTTTTGTGCCTCACGTAGATAGACTTCGTGTGTCACATTGTGGAAAACCAGCCAGCTATTCATGTTCAACTCCCGCTTCTGTTGTTTCGATATGTTACCAGTATCGCCGATTTCACTACCCACCACACCGCCCCGCCGACCAGAATTCCACTGTCCAATCGGGACGAAATATCGCGCCCCAGACTGTACACAAGGACAGGTGATTGTGAAGCATAAAGAGTTATTTACACCATTTTTACTTGCTTCATATTACAAATAACCTTATGCTCGAATCATTGGTCAACCTAGCCCCAGAGGATTTTGATGTCGAATTACAACGACACCTCACTTAGCGCACCAACACCCGCCGCCGGACTCATGGGAATCATCCGCACCCGCGAAGTTTACGTCCGCCTCACTCGGTTGGGACGCGCGGTTTTCGCCAATCGTCCGCTGCAACAGGGCGAAATGGTACTCCACACAACAGGTCATAAGGCAGTCAAACAGTCGATGTATACCATTCAAATCGGCATCGACCAGCATTTTGACCCTGCGCCGCCTGTGCGCTATCTCAACCATTCGTGCGAACCCAATCTCGGCGTGCGAACCAATGCCGAAGGTCTGCCCGATTTCTATGCCCTGCGTGACATCGCTTATGGCGAAGAATTGACCTTCGATTACGCCATGACCGAGTATGACATTGTGATGGCGGATGTGCGCTGCCAATGTGGTGCAGACCGCTGCCGGGGACATCTAGGGCGCTATCAAGACCTGCCCGACGACATCAAAACCAAATACGGTGACTACATATCCGACTACCTGCTTGACATGGGGTAGAGATTCTTCCTTCCACACGCGCTATCGAATCGGGCAGATAGCAATCTCTGCGACCCTTGCCATTTTTGCGCCGCATGTATGCGCCTTTTGCGTTGAATTGCGTGCCGCCCTCTTGACTCGCCCGTTCATCTACGACTATACTCGTAAACATGAATGAACACTTTTCCACCCACTTCATGATGCGAATGTCACGTCTATATACGAGGGACAGACGGCGACAGTAAACGCGCGCATGAGGTATTGTGATATAAACGCGAAACCGTCTGTCTGTGGCAGGCGGTTTTTTATTTGCACAGGCAACACGTTCAGGCAGGTTCAACATGACGGCTCTACCCGAAGGCTATCTCGACCAACTGGTCACGACATTGATAGATGACAACACCGTCGCTATTATTCTGACGGGCAGTCACGCGCGCGGGGATGCCACGATTTACAGTGATGTCGATATTGTGCAGTATGTGAAACAGTTACCGCCAGCGAATGAGCAGTATCGCTTAGAAGTCATTGATGGATTTGTCGTCAGCCTATCTACTGCGACGATTGCGGGCAAGCGTGAAGAAATCACCCATCCGTTAGGCATTGGCGAAGCCATCGAAGGCATCCGGCAGGCGCGTATGCTCTATGACGCGGACGGCGCATTCGGGGCATTCCAGGCCGAAGCCCGCGCATTCGCCCCTGATTCGGCCTTTCAAGCCGAAGCCAACCGGCAAGCCAGTCGATTGCTGGTGGGTTATTGCGAAGAAGCGGGTAAAATATTGACCGGACTTGTGCGTGATGACACATCGACTATCCTGCTCGGTATCATCGGCTTGATTCTGGGTATAGACCGAATCATCGCGGTACAAAAAGGCGTCTTACTCAATAGCGATAATGAGCACTTTCAAGCCATTCACGACGCGATAGCTGATGACGCAGCGTGGGCGCGTTTGTGGCGAGCGGTCGTGGGGTATGACGGTTTTCCGGCGGGTGTCACTGTGCGAATGCGGGGGCTTTCCGCCCTGCAACTCTATCACACCACCATTGACCGAATGCAGTCTATCATTCAACCGGAACACAAGGCCGTGATAAACCACACGGCAGCGGCAATATCGACCTATTTAGCGAATAATCACGAAGCAGAGGAACTTCATGGCTGAGTATATACACGTATCTGTCGCATGGCCGTATGCCAATGGCGACTTACACGTTGGACATCTGGCGGGGGCCTATCTCCCCGCCGACATTTTCGCCCGTTATCATCGTCTGAAGGGTAATCATGTGTTGATGGTATCGGGGTCGGATAGTCACGGCACGCCCATTTCAGTCGAAG
>CAZTLI010000227.1:0-8463 GCA_964614375.1 uncultured Anaerolineaceae bacterium | reverse complement strand
GATTGACCGTTTTGCGCGGCAGGTGCGCGCGGGTGAAGCGCATGACATTACTGGTCAGGATGGTTGGATCAACAATGCGGTGATTGAGGCCGTTTATGCCTCGCGCGATACCGGACGGTGTATGGATGTCCCTGAATTCTACCTATCAAAGGAGGTCGCGCTGTGATGGATTGTCGTGGCTTTGAGGTGCTGGCACAAAGCGTCTGGGACTGCTGGTTTCCGTGGCAAGCCAGCCCTATCAAGCCAGATATGGTTGGCTTTCTCATCTGCCGTGCGCCCGCTGGTGACATCTATGGCGCGCTGGGCACCGTGTCGGGTATCAATCAGACGTGTGCTACGGGTTATGGCATCCCGCTGCCTGTAGATGCAGAACTGGCTGTTTATCCACTGCCGCTGCTGGAACAGTTCGCGCTGGCGTGTGGATTGTCGATTACTGCCCGCGCTGGATTGGAGTTGGGCGATGGGCTGGTGATTGCCGGGATGAATTCACTGGCACATTACGTGCTGGCTGCGGGACGGGCGCACGGGGCGGACACACTATGCCTGACGCATCAGGCCGACTCTATCAAACCGGACACCATGCCAGACAATGACAGGGTGATGGCGCTGGATGACGCCGCCGCCTTTGATGAACAGTTAGCGGCGTTTGTGGCGGGTGTGACGGGCAAGGTCGTTTTTGCCGATACGTGCGGTGATGTCGCGCTGATACACGCAATGGCGACCCATCTGCCGCGTTTTGGTCGTCTGCTGCTGTGCCGTCCTGATGTAGACGCTTCCGTCGTGCTGAACATGCGTGATTTTCAACACCGGCGTTCGGCAGTGTTCGATTACTGGGCTGGCCCGGTCACGCCCGAAGCTTCTACGGCGCTGCAACGCCACTATCAACAGGCGGGGCGGCTCATTCAATGGCGTCACATGGCGGTGTTTGAGCGTGATGACCCGCAAACTGTGACTATGGAATTGGAGCGCGTATAATGCGGATTTTACTGCTGACGAATCGCATTCCTTATCCACCAATTTCCGGTTCGACACTGCGCGCCTATCAATTGCTCAAGCGCATCGCCCGCCAGCATGAAGTATGGTTGGCGACCAACCTCCATAACCCCGCTGATGCCGAGGGCGTTCAGCATCTGGAAGGATTGTGTGCGGGGGTATTGACTGGCTTGCTGCACCGCAGATACCCCATCGCCCACATTCCCGGTATGGTGCGTTATGCCGCCGCCGGATGGCCTCTGGAGCATCACTACAACTATTCATATGAATTGGCCGACAAAATCGCGCAGCAAGCGCAGGCCGCGCTATTCGATATTGTACAGGTTGAAGAAGCGCCCATGATTCATTATCTGCTGCGGATGCCGCCGGATACATACCGGCATACGCTGCTGTCGTTTTATGACGTGCGCTTTGACCAGTCTCTGCGACTGGCGCGCATCGAGAAACATCTCATTAAGCGAATGCGGCGCTGGCTCTATGCCCGGATGATGCGCCGCTGGGAACCGCGCATTGCGGAGCGGTTTGACCGCTGCATCGTCGTATCTGAAGACGACGGCGAACGCCTGCTGCGCGCCAATCCCCGTCTCCATGTGACCGTTGTGCCGAACGGCGTCGATGTGCAGGCTTACCAGCCACTGCCGCTGAATACCGGTAAACCGCATCTGCTGTTCGTCGGCTCGATGGACTATGTGCCCGGCGAAGATGCTGCCGTTTACTGCGCGACAGAGATTTTCCCGCGCGTACAGCGGACAATACCCGACGCCGAGTTGTGGCTGGTGGGGTCAAATCCACCGCCGAGGGTGCGGGCATTGGATGGCGGCGCAATTCATGTGACGGGTCGTGTGCCCGAAATCGTCCCCTACTATCGGGATACGCAAGTGGCGCTGGTGCCTGTGCGGGCAGGTGGTGGCACACGACTGAAAATCCTGGAAGCGATGGCGCTGAATCGCCCGGTTGTATCGACGACGATTGGTTGTGAGGGGTTGAATGTGCGCGATGGCGAACATTTGCTGGTGGCGGATGACGCGGGGGCGTTTGCCGACGCGGTCATCTCGCTGTTGACAGACCCCAACCTTTATCAGCGCATTACAGCCAATGGTCGCGCGCGGGTGGTGGAGCACTATGATTGGGACGCCATCACCACCCAACTGCTGGCGATTTATGAGGAGGTCGCGCCCGAAGCAGTTATCCCATCAATCGCAGCAGAACGCTGGTCAACGCCAGCGCCACAGGTCGCGCCGGAATAACACTCAGCAGGAATTGCGAGGTATAGATATGACATTTACCGTGATTAGCTGGGCAAATCACGACCGTCGGGGGCAGATTCTGGCGCAGCATCTGGGCTGCACGCTGCACCGGATTCATTACGGGCAGTCTGAACGATTTCTGCAAGCGCCGTTGCGCTATGCCCTGCAAACCGTTCAGACGTGGCGTATGCTCAGGCGCGAAAAACCGGATGTGATTGTGGCAGCGAATCCGCCCATTTTCGCGGCGCTGGCGGTGTACATCTATGCGCGATTGGCGGGGGCGCGTTTTGCCATAGACTCGCATACGGGCGCGTTTGTGGCGAAACGCTGGCGCTGGTCGCTGGGATTGCATCGTTATTTATCCCGGCGCGCCGCAGCGACGATAGTGCATAATAGCGCACAGGAAGCGATTGTCCGGCAGTGGGACTGCCCCTACTGTGTGATTGGCTTCACCCCCGGCGATTATTCCCGCAAAGCGGACTACCCGCTGCCCGCTGGCTTCAACGTCGCGGTGATTACCACCTACAAGCACGACGAACCCGTCGCCGTCATCTTTGAGGCGGCGCGCCAGTTACCCGATGTCTGTTTTCATTTCACGGGCAGCACGCGCAATCTGCCACAGACGCTACGTGACCAGTGCCCGCCGAACTGCCATCTATGTGGATTTTTGCCGTATGACGTGTACATCGGCCTGTTGAGCGGTGCGGATGTGGTCATGGATTTGACCACGCGCGATGAAACGCTGCTGCTGGGTGGATTTGAGGCGGTATCTATCGGCACGCCGTTGATTACATCTGATTGGCCTCTGCTGCAATCGTATTTTCACAGCGGCACGATTCATGTGCCTAACACCGTAGAAGGTATTCGGAAAGGGGTGTGGACGGCACAGCGAGACCATGCCCATTTGCGAGATAGTATCCTCCAACTTCGCCGGGAACTGACTGCCGAGTGGCAGGTACATTTCGACAAACTGCTGACGTTGCTCGCCATCCCAATACATGACCCTGTAGAAAGTGCATTCTCATGACTCAAACGCAGAAACTCAAGATTTGTATGGTTGTTCATCTCTACTATTATCGCGATGTGCGGGTGCAGCGCTATGCTGATGCGCTGGTGAGGCAGGGCGTACAGGTCGATGTGATTTGTGTGCGTTCGCCCGACCCGATACTGACACAGCGCACCGGCCCGGTCAATGTCTATACGATTCCGCTCAGTCATCGCCCGCACGATGGCTATCTGTCGTATCTGCTTGAATACACCATCGCCTGTATGCTGTATACGCTGTGGCTGCTGGTGCTGCACCTTCGGAATCGTTATCAAGTCATCCATGTGCATAATATGCCCGATTTTCTGGTGTTTACGACGCTGCTGCCACGTTTGAGCGGGGCGCGCGTTATTCTCGATATTCATGATCCTATGCCCGAATTCTTCATGTCTAAATACGGGCAGGGAGAAGACAGCACTTTCGTGCGTATCATGCACCTTGAGGAGAAGCTGTCTACGCGCTATGCACAGGCGCTCATCACCGCCAATACCTACTTCCGGGATATTCTCGCGCAACGCGGTATCCCAGCCGATAAAATCTCTGTCGTCCACAACCTGCCGGATCGTCGGGTGTTTGACCGCAAGCGTTTTCCACCTGTTCCCCATGACGATTTTGTGCTGCTATATCCGGGTATGATCGCTCCCCGGTACGATCTCAACGTCGCTATTCAGGCACTGCCCTTGATTGTCCCACAGATTCCGCATGTGCGGCTGGTAATCGTGGGGCAGCAGAATGAGCACGCAACTGAACTGGCGGCATTGGCGCAGGAATTGAATGTCAGTGCGTATGTGGATTTTCGGCCTCTGCAACCGGTTGAACAGGTCGCGCAGCTCATGAGTCAAGCGGACGTTGGCATTTACACGGCGCGCAGTGATCCCTATATGGAAACTGTGACGCCGACCAAGGTGCTGGAATATGCGGTGATGGGGCTGCCGGTGGTGGCATCGCGCCTGCGTGCTCCGGCGGAACTATTTGGCGATTCAGCGATGTTGTTCTTCACACCGGGCAGCAGCACCGAGTTTGCTGACTGCCTTTTGAAACTGTATCACGACCCGACCCTCCGCCAGCAGCTTGTCCGCGAGGCAGATCGCGTCGTTTTGCAAGAACACACTCTGGAACAGGAACTGTCGGTCTATTCTGATGTGCTTCGGCGCCTCGTCCCGCGCCATGCCCATCTATTCACCGCCGGGGCGTAAGCGCGCAGGTGACGCCGGCATTGTGATAAAAAGCATCACTACATAGTGTTGAAAATTATGCGGTTTTTGCGCCATTCTGTTGCACAATAGAGAGTGAGTGTGATGGATGGAGTGACGATCATGATGTTGGATACGGCTTCCGAAACGGCAGCGATTCATGATCACCCGAACCCCGCTCAACGGGTTGATCAGATGCCGCGCTGTGTCATGGCAATGCTCCAGGGCGTTTACCTCATCCGCGAGAAGACATCCCCGCCGGTTGAGCACAGCGGCGACTTCTGGTATTGGAAGCTCACACCCTATGGACTGACATTGATGCAGGCGCTTGTTCGGGCGAGCGATGGCGGCTTCTCGTATGCCGAGACGTTCATGCAGCCCGATCCTGATGCAATCCCGCAGTTGGTGCTGCTGAATCAGATCAACAGCGCGCTGTGTGTCGCCTGTAAAGAGCCTGACGCCCGACCCGATTGGGCTGCGATTCTGACATATAGCCCTTACTTATGTGCGCGAGGGGTCATCATGGATGTGGCGCGCTTCCAGCATGAAATCGACACTGTGATTGCGCGCCTGCGGGAGGGGTATTACGACCGGTCTGGCAACCGGGCGTATCATCGGGCGACAGCCATACGCCGCAATCACCACAAACTGTACACGATTAAACAGGACACCGACTCATGCCTGCTTCACAGCTCAGACCATTGACCCATACCGTTCTACCTCGTTCCAGACAATGGATACAACGCAGGATGCTATTTGGCTTGCATCCGCGCCTGTGGCTGCTGCTGTTGGCGCTGTTAGCTGCGTTGTCACCCCTGTCTCTACGCAGTCAGGATACATTCGACAAATTCGCATTGTGGACAAATGGCACACAACTGCGGGGCATCAACATCTGGCAGCGTGTGGTCGTCCCGGAAGTCGATGGCGACGATGTACTTGGCGCTGGTCGTGTGGGGCCACCCTACACACAGGCCGATTTTGACCGCTTGGCGGCGATGGGCGCGAATTATGTGCAGATTTCTGGCCCCGGTCTCTTCACCGAAAGACCACCCTACGTCCTCGATGAAGCGGTGCAAGCCAACCTGGACTCGCTTCTCGCGATGATAGAACAGGCGGATATGTTTGCCGTCATCGGCCTGCGGACAGGCCCGGGTCGCAGCGATTTCACATTTTATGCCGATGAGATTTTAGTTTGCGGTTGTGGCGATCCTTCCCTGTTAATCGATACGGTCTGGGAAGAACAGGTGGCACAGGATGCGTGGGTGGAGATGTGGCGTACTATCGCCCTTCGTTACCGCGATAATCCGATTGTTGTGGGTTATGAACTCATCGTCGAACCGAATGCCGCCGGACGCCTATTCAGCATTATCGACCCGGAAGTCTTTTACGCGCAATACGCCGGGACGATACACGATTGGAATCAATTTTATCCACGTCTCGTTGAGGCAATTCGTGAGGTCGATACAGAAACGCCGATTTTGGTGGCGGCTGAGGGTTGGGGACGTGTGTCCTGGCTGCCGTATTTGCAACCTGTCGCCGATTCGCGGATTGTCTATGTCGTCGATCAATATGAACCGGAGCAATATACCCAGCAGCCCGCCGCCACGACATATACCTACCCTGATGTGTTCGATCTCAATCGCGATAACGTGCCGGATGATTTTAACGTCGATTGGCTGGATAGCTTTTTGAGCACAATTGACGCCTTTCAACAGACGTATGATGTACCCGCTGCGGTGAGCGAATTTGGTGTGGTGCGCTGGGCGCCCGGTGCAGCCGATTTTTTGCGTGACCAGATGATGCTGTTCGAGGAACGTGGCCTGAATCATGCGTTGTGGGTCTGGAATCCCTCATGGCCTCCCTATGTCCAAACGGACACATTCAATTTCTTGCACGGGCCAGACCCCGCCAATCACACCGCTGTGGATTCCAGTGAGTTGATTGCGGTTATTCGTGCCAACTGGAGTCAGAATACTGCCCGTCCATCAACTGTCGGCAGTTAATCGTGGTTCAAGCTGCTGTGTGGCATGTAGTATTGAGGAGTGGACCTGAGGGTCTCAGGTACATTAACCAGGCATATACTCCGGTTCGCTATTCCCCTGCCAGCCGCAACTGAAAACGACCTGCGTCCCCGATAAAACGCAGTTACGGGTTGAAATCCTTGGGATGCGTGCTGATGGCATGAGCTACCGCCAGATTGCGCGAGAGGTCGGCCTCCACTGGACGCGGGTACAGCAGATTGTCACCAAAGGCAAACCGCCACCCTTACTTGACGACATCGAGGTGTTCTACAACCGTCAGCGGCTGCATTCCGGGATCGGCTATGCTCGCCCGGTCAGCGGCGCCGCCTGAGTAATTGTTACGCCATTAAATCGGGATAGACCATATGAAAATTGCTGAGGAATATTACAGTGCAAGATAATTCGCCAAAAACCAGGTGTGTAGGCAGAATTTCAAGCTTTTCAGACTTTTTACTCATACGTCAAACGAATATAATTGATAATATCCATAAAGTATTGTTTTGAGGGGTCAATTATGAAAATCAATACGTTATTTATCGTTACGGCTGTGTTGATGCTCTTCTTCGGAGCCGGTTTTGTGCTTTTACCTGTACAGGTTTTTGGAATGTATGGTGTCACGCTTGACGCGAGTGGGATTATGCTGGGGCATGTTGCTGGCGCAGCCGTGTTTGCCCTCGGTGCCCTGGCGGTACTCTTTCGTAACAACAAAGATACCCAAACAAACCGTCTGGCTGCCATTGCACTGGGGACATTCTTCCTTATCAAAACTATTGTGACTGTGCTGGCACAGCTTGACGGTGTATTTAATAGCCTGGGATTGAGTATTATCCTGATTGATGTTGTCATGCTCCTTGCTTACGGATATTTCCTATTTGTAGATAAGAGCTGGTTACAACAAACCACATAAAAATAAGGCGGTTCTCACGCATGAAAATCGCGTTGTTTTGACTCGAAAAAATGGCTGATGAATGTGCAGTCTATACACTCACCAGCCATTTAAACAAAAAACTACTCATGAAGCAGGGCAACTGTCCCCGCGATGTCAGCGCCCAGAACCTCGGCTATGACATCGAAAGCCACGACGGGCAAACCGGACGGCTGCGGTTCATTGAAGTTAAAGGGCGACGCACGGGCGCAGAGACCGTCACCCTCACGTATAATGAATTGTATCGCGCGTTGAACAGTCCTGAAGGCTTCATTCTGGCGCTGGTGGAAGTCGAGCGCACGAATGCCCACCCGCCGCGTTATGTGAGAAACTATCCGTTCCGCGAACCCGACCCGCTGGCGTCCAGCGTGAACTTCAACCTCAGAGAAATGCTGAGCATGAGTAAGGAGCCAGGCTAATGGCACTGCAATTACCCATTCGATATGAACAACTGGTTGAACTGGTTGAACAGTTATCCGAAGAACAACAAAAAGACCTGATTAAGCGCCTGCTGACCCGGCAGGCACAACAGCGCCCATTGACCGTTGAGGAAAAGCTCAAGCTGCTGGATGCGGTGAAGCTGAACGTTGCGGTTAATGAGGAGCCTTCAATCCGGCGCGTGGATTGGTACAACGATGACGGGCGCTAAAGTCTTCCTTGATACCAACATCCTATTACGCACCATCCTGACACAGATGAACCAGCACGCGGAAGTGGACGCGCTGGTGAAGCGCACCATCCGCGAAGGCGCGGAACTCTGGATTAGCGGGCAGGTAATCCGTGAATTCATTGTGCAGGCGACCCATCCGCGCACACTGGCTGAACCGCTCACAATCGAACAGGTGGTGCATGAAATCGAAGCGATGAAGCCCCTGTTTCAGATCGCCGATGAAACGGCTGGTGTGCGTGACAAACTGCTGGGACTGCTTCAGCAATACCCGACACAGGGCAAACAGGTACACGATGCCAACATCGTGGCAACCATGCTTGCCTACGAAATCGACACGTTGTTAACGCTGAATGTCGATGACCTAAAACG
>CAZTLI010000226.1:0-8519 GCA_964614375.1 uncultured Anaerolineaceae bacterium | reverse complement strand
GCGAGTGACTCATGGATGGTTTCAATGTCGATTGCCGGGATGATGATACGAGTGACTCCTGCCTGTGCTGCCCGCTCGACGACTGCTGAACGGTCTTCATCGTAACGGTTGAAATTGAGATGGCAGTGCGTGTCAATCATCAACTGTGCTGCTATATCAGTCATTGATGTTATTTTTCAGCATGTGCAAATCGTGCTCGACCATCATTTGAATGAGTTCCTCGAACGACACTTCCGGCTCCCATCCGAGCAGTGCATGGGCTTTAGACGGGTCACCGACCAGCAAATCCACCTCTGCCGGGCGCATGTACCGTTCGTCCTGCACGTAGTAATTTTCCCAATCAAGGTCGAGTGTACTAAAAGCCACTTCCAGCAGCCGTTTGACGGTGTGGGTTTGCCCACTCGCGACGACAAAATCGTCGGGCGTGTCCTGTTGCAGCATCAGCCACATCGCTTTGACATAATCCCCTGCGAAACCCCAATCACGCTGTGAGTCAAGGTTACCCATTCGCAACTCATTTGCCATTCCCAGCTTGATTTTGGCGGCGTTATAGGTCACTTTGCGTGTGACGAACTCTAATCCACGTCTTGGGCTTTCGTGGTTGAATAGGATGCCACTGGTCGCATGTAGACCATAGCTTTCGCGATAGTTGACCGTTATCCAATGTCCGTAGACTTTGGCGACGCCGTAGGGACTGCGCGGGTAGAAAGGTGTGGTTTCTTTTTGCGGCACTTCGCGCACTTTGCCGAACATTTCGCTGCTGGATGCTTGATAAAAGCGAATCTCTGGATTCACGCTGCGAATAGCATCGAGGAGACGGGTCACGCCGAGCGCGGTCACGTCGCCTGTGAAGACGGGCATTTGCCATGAGGTCTGCACAAAGCTCTGTGCTGCCAGATTGTAGACTTCGTGGGGATGGGCTTCGGTCAACGCATTGGTCAGGCTGGTCTGGTCGCTCATATCGCCGGAAATCAGTGTGATTTTGTCCTGAATGTGCCGGATACGCGGGAAATGCAGTGTACTGGTGCGGCGCACCAATCCAAACACTTCATAACCCTTTTCCAGCAAGAATTCGGCTAAGTATGAGCCATCTTGCCCGGTGATACCGGTAATCAACGCACGTTTACTCATGGATGTTGCGATTCTCCTTGTTGTTGCACGCGCTGGCGACAATCTTCCAGCACGTCGTGTAGTGTCTGTTCAAAACTGATCTGGGGCTGCCAGCCTGTCGCAGCACGCAGACGGGTGTAATCCCCCTGAATTACAGGAATGTCAACCGGACGCAGCAGTTCAGTATCTACTCGCACTTCGATTTCGACGCTGCTGAATTTCAACAGGGTATCGAGCACATCCTGGATGCTGTATACCGCGCCCGACGCGATGTTATATACATCACCCGCCGCGCCTTTTTCCATGATCAAGCGATATGCCCGCACAATGTCGCGCACATCGGTGAAATCGCGTTGCGATTCGAGATTCCCGACGGCAATGACGGGTTCTTGTAATCCGGCTTCGATGCGCGCGATTTGCATGGCGAATGCAGGCGCAACAAAGCGGTCACTCTGATTGGGGCCAAAATGATTAAAGGGACGTGCCCGCATAATCGGCAGTTGGTGGCTGAGAAAATATTGTAAGCCGAGCATGTCCTGTGTCACTTTGCTGACGCTATAGGGGCTGGTCGGGCGCAGTGGCGATTCTTCGTTAAGGGGCAGCTTGTCGGGTTGGACTGCGCCATAAATCTCTGCGGATGTGATGACCAGAATACGCGGACGCATATTCAACTTGAGGCAGGCCTGTATCAGATTAAGCTGCATCCGAATATTGGTTTCCATCGTGTCCCAGGGGTCTTCAAACGATAGTGGGACAAAGGGCTGCGCCGCCAGATGATAGAGCGCGTCCGGGCATACCTGTTCCATCAATGTCAGACAGGCCTGCGGGTCGCGCAAATCCAGTTTATGATATTGAATAAGCGCAGAGGGCGGTGTATCGAACAAAACCGCCCCATGCAATTCAATATCAGATATGGTTTCAGCCAGATGATGCGTCAGATGGCTGCCTACAAAACCAGCAGCCCCGGTAATCAGCACGCGCACGGTTTGTTTTCCATCAGAATGATCGCTATTGCAGGCAGCATTATAGCGAAAGTCTCGTGCTGTGCTACCCTCAAGCTCACGGGTAGGGTACGATAAAGGCGTCTACACGCATGGATTGTTGATCTTCCATCGCCAATACATCAATGTGCCCGCCCTGTTCAATGACCACCGATGCCGCGAGCCATGCGATGGATTCGCGGGCGGAGTCAATCACCAGAATATTGTATGTTCCAAAGGGCATAATCACGGGTTCGGAGAAGCGCCCACTGGGTATATCGTCCACAACACGCTCGATTCCAAATGAAAATGGCATCCGATACCCATCAACCGGTGATGGCTCACCGGCGCTGACGGTAGGCGGTGCGTAGGCAACCCCGAATGCTGTTTCGATGAGTGTGGGACTGAGGTTAAAAAAGCGAATGGTTGTCGCAGTTGGATCGGTATACAATGCACTATCCTGCGCGCGTACCAACTGTATTTCGGTCAGACCACCCACACCATAGGCAACGATGGTGGATGTTGATGTCTCCGGGAAGGTTAATTCCGATTCAACGACAATGCCTTCGACACCGACCAATTCTGCACGAATGATGTGGCGACCCTGTGGGATAATGACCAGTGCGGTACTGCCTCGATATGGCAAATCCTGCCCGATAGTGATTCCGTCGATATAAAAGTTGACGGTATTGGGATGATTAAAGGCATTGATCAGGCGTACCTGTGTGGGGCCGACAGGTTCTGGTGTAGGTTCTTCGACCACTTCCTCATCATCGTCCGGTTCGGCGGGTCCAACCCCCACACTTTCGCTAAAGATAATGGGGCCGGTTTCGATTTGTCGTGAAATGACATAGAAATACGTGCGTCCCGGCTCAAAAATAAGATTGCTGCTCAAATCTACCGCATCGCCTAGTGCGCCGTCGGACTGCACACCGCTCCAGATAATGGTAATCGGGACGTTGGCACTTAATAAAACAGGTTCGCTGACATCGCCGTATCGTAAATCGGCGACGCTGAGTTCGGGGCCACCCGCCATCTCCAAGCGCACGCGCGGCAAGTCTTGCAGCGAATTGACGAATACGACGCGGGCTTCGTCGGGCGGTGTGGGGCTTAAGCGTTCACGATGCGACACAATTTGCATGTTTGTGCCTTCACCCATGAAGACCAGTGATAAGTTCTCGTCAGGATTGCCCCGAATTGTTTGACGGTAGAGTGGGGAGGTTGATGCCGGGTCTGCGCCTGCGGCATAGATGTCGATGTTATAGGCGGCTAATGGCTGCTGCTGCCAACCGCTGCTCCGACCATATCCCAGATTTGTCGAAAAAGCCTGACCGTTGACATAGACATCGACAGTAGGTGTACCGGGTGCGGCATGAATAAGTCGCAGATTCACAATTGACGGAGCGGGTGAACTAAATTCCAGTACCTGCCAACTATCCGGGTCATTAGCGATACCTGTCAAGACGAACGTATGGTTATTGCCGCCGATTAAGGTGTATACGTCGCTGTGCAGGGGTGTTTCACCACTCTGGAAGGTCAGGAAGACATCTTGCGTCATCATTTCCACACTTGTTGACACTTGTCCAAAGTTGAGTGTGCTCGTGATGCTTGCGCCGCGATCAATGACCACATACGGCGGGCCATTGGGGATGGCATGGATAAACGTTAGGCGACTTTCTGTACCTATGAGCGGTGCAGATGGTTCAGGGATGAGTTGTGCGGTGAGCGCATCTGGTGTCCCGGTGACCAATAAAAGCGATGTTTGCCCACGCGCAATGGTGATGTCCTGTTCAAACAGCGGTTCTTCAAAGTAATCGTTGCCTGTGGGCACGATGGATAGATGATAATCACCACCGACTATATTGGCGCGCCCTGTTGCCAGCCCAAAGCTGACATTCGTGGCAATTGCCAATTGTTCGATATACACATCAAATGTAGGCGTATCCGGCGCAGCATGAACTACACGCACAGCAGATTGGTCTGCGGGGTCGTCGGCAATAGTTTGGGGTGCGATGGCTTCTGGAATGCGCGTTGGGCTGGGAACAGCAGTCGGTTCAGGCGTGTATGTGGGTGTGACTGTTGGCAGGGTAATCTCGGTTGGGATAATTGGGTCTTCGGCTGTGCTACATGCGGCAAGCAGCAAAAAGAGGACTAATAACCAATATCGTGTTTTTATGGACATGCGTTTTCCTCGTTGTGGTCTCTCACAAGGGATTCTCTACCTGCATCAAATATGTTTAAGTGTACATCAACTACCCAATGAGGACGCTAATGAAAAAGTCCTGTGAGGTTGATCCTCCCACAGGACTCTGATTGTTGATGATATTTACCGTATCTACGCTTCGGCAGTTGCTTCTGCCTGAAGGTCTGGCGCAATAGGGATGTCGAGGACATCGGCACGTTCGCCGTTGAAGGTTAGATCGACATATTGTGTGGCAATCCAGCCTTCTGTTCCTTCAAACGTCACCAGCAGCCAAACTGTGTCTGCGGTACGACCCGATACAACGATGCGTGTGCCACTCGGAATCAGGTTGAGCGATTCGGATGACGCATCCGGGTTGCGGCGGAGATGCAAGTTTGCACCGGGGTCAAGGATGATTTCGGCGATGAAGACATCGCGCAGTGGATCGGCGGTAGGGGCGCTCGAAGGTGTTGTGCCCGAACCAATTTCGCCAAGGCGATCGGTATCGACAATCACGAGCAATTCGCGCTGGTCGAGTTCTTCGAGGTCAACACGCCGGTCATTGTAGCCATATTCCAGGAAGCCTGTGCTGACCCAACCGGATACAGACCCACCACCACTTGGCAGATGTGTAATGAAGGCCCATTCGCCGTCTTCACTGATACCGACCAATTCGACCACCGTGCCACCGGGTATGCGATCCAGAATTTCGCCCGCAGTATCGGGTGTGCGGCGGATGTTGAGGTTCGCACCCACATTTAGGCCGATCACGGTCGCTGTCACGCGGTCTTCTGGAACGGGTGGGGGGGTAATGCCAGTATTGATGGCTTCACCAATACGGTTATTGGGGACAGTTGGCAGGTCTGCTAAACGCTGACGGTCACCATCCGGTTCACGCACATCCAGATACAGCGCATTGACCCATGCTTCGATTGTGCCACCGTCGGGTGTGCTATAGATGACGAACAGCCAGGTTTCTTCTGGAACGAGGTCTTCATCTTCATCCACGAGCAGCGTCGCCGGGTCTACAAATTCCTCTAAATCGTCGGGCGGTTCAACACCCTCTGCAAATTCCGGCGCACCTTCACGTCCAACGACGGCAAGGATTGCGCCCGATGGAGCCAAGCCCAACGATTGCCCGTCTGCACTCGGCGATTGGCGCAAATGGAGATTGGCATCCGGGTCGAGGACGATGCGCGCGGTTGGCGTTTCGGGTCGCGGTGTAGCAGGCGGCTGCGTTGGCGCGGGCGGAACCGGTGTTTCCGGTACGGTTGTTGCTACCTGTGGGACGGGCGTGGCTTCTTGCGCGGTTGTGGTGTCGCCACCCCCGCTTGAGGCTATAGTCACCGCATCACTACCCGGCGCGCTGCCAATACTTTGCGCGATGCTGGTTGCAGCGACAATAATTCCCGGAGGTGAAAAGGCGTCGCCATTGACAACGAACAGGTTGTAATAGACACCACCATACACGCGGAAATCAGGAAGTTCAATTGTCCCCGACTGGTCGCCCAGCGTGAGGGTGACAGATAGAGTCTGTGCGGTTGCTGATATGTCAACTGGCGCGCTGCTGCTGCCGAAATCCAATCCGCTTGCGACCGTTGTGCCATCGGCAAGCGTGGCATCGCCACCCGTTGAACCGGGCAGGGCGTTAATAATATTCACACGACCCTGTTCGGCGTTGATTCCGCTGATGTCGTCCTCAAACGCATTAACCGTTAAATCAGAAGCGGGACCAAAGGCGACGACAGTCACCGCTGTGCCAGAATCGACGTTGAGTTCTGTGCTGAGGAGTTCCTCACCCGTGTTTGATACGCGAATGCTGACGGCGTGTGTGCCCGCTGGCAGCGGCAGGTGATGAGTCACATCGCCAAAGCCAAAGCCCGGTACAAGCCGTGTATCGCCCACAAAAATATCAACATCGGGTGCATCCCCAACAGTATGGGCAAAGCGCACAAAACCGTTATCGTCGGACGGTTGCGCCGCAGCCGAAAGTGTGAGCACAGCGGGCGCCGCGGGAGTGCCGTAGACAACCAGTGAATACACCGTGTTGCTGGTCAGTGAGAAGTTTTGGGGTTCAATGAGGGCGCTATCCAGACTGCCGCCTGTACTGGTAAACCCAATTTCATAGGTTGCAACGGGTATATCGGCAGTGCCAGTGGCCAGGCCATAACCCAGATTCTCGGTGATTGAACGACCATCGGATAGCAGGACATCAATCGCAGGGCCACCACTTACGGCGTGAATGACGTTAAAGCGGGTCGTGCCCAGATTGATGGGTGATAAATCATCCGTAAATGCCTGAAATCCGAGTGGATTTGTAGATGACGCGACAAGCGTGGTATGTGTGCCGTCCGCCGTTGAAATGGTCTCGTTCCAGAGCGGGGTCGTGACCCCGCTGGGCGTGACGTTGACTGAATGGTCGCCCGCAGGCATATTGACAAAGGTCGTCGCGCTGCCGAAATTCAGTCCGCTGATGGTGAGCTCACCATCGACATAGATGTCAACTGCCCCAGCGCCGGGTACAACATGGACAAAGCGTACAAATCCGCCAGTGCCCACTTGCGCCAATACGCCAGTGACGCCCAATGCTGACACCAGCGCGATCACTATCAGAGTTGTGATGATTGGTCTGTGGAATTTCATAAGTCTTTTCCTTAACTGTTCCCTTTAAGTGCCTTCTTCCCACTGGTTGAGATAGGTTTCTTGTTCAGCAGTCAATGTGTCGATGTTAATACCCATCGCTTCCAGCTTCAAGCGCGCGATTTCTTTGTCGATGTCTTCGGGAATGGTGTAAACGTTGGCGGAAAGTTCCTGGGCATGTTTGACCATGTATTCCGCGCCAAGTGCCTGATTCGCAAAACTCATGTCCATCACACTGGCGGGATGACCTTCGGCAGCGGCGAGATTGATGAGGCGGCCTTCGCCCAGAATATAGATTGCTTTGCCATTCAAGACATATTCTTCGACAAACGGACGCACCAGACGCGGTTCGCCTTTGGTCATCTCTTGCAGACCCTTCAGGTTAATTTCGACATTGAAATGGCCTGAATTACACACAATCGCGCCGTGTTTCATCCTTTCAAAATGTGGGGTGTCAATCACATTGATGTCGCCCGTTGCGGTGACAAAAATATCGCCCAGTGGCGCGGCTTCTACCATCGGCATGACGCGGAAACCATCCATGACGGCTTCCAATGCGCGCATGGGGTCCACTTCGGTGACGATGACGTTTGCGCCCAATCCATTTGCACGGGTGGCGATACCCCGACTGCACCAGCCATAACCCGCAACGACGACAGTACGGCCTGCCAATAAAATGTTGGTCGAACGGATGATGCCATCGAGCGTACTCTGGCCTGTGCCATAGCGATTATCAAACAGATGTTTGGTCATGCTGTCGTTGACGGCAATCACGGGGAATTTGAGCGCGCCATCCTTTGCCATCGCCCGCAGCCGGATGACGCCTGTCGTGGTTTCCTCCGTCCCGCCCACGATGTCGGTCATGAGTTCGGTGCGCGTTTTGTGAATGGTGCTCACAAGGTCAGCGCCATCATCCATTGTGATGTGGGGTTTGTGATCGAGCGCCGCGCGGATGTGGTCATAGTAGGTTTCGTTGTTTTCGCCTTTGATGGCATAAACGGGAATTTCGTCATGGGCCACAAGCGATGCCGCGACATCATCCTGCGTTGACAGCGGATTAGAAGCACACAGCACGACATCGGCGCCACCCGCTTGCAGCGTCCGCATGAGATTGGCGGTTTCGGTTGTCACATGCAAACAGGCAGACACACGCACGCCCTTAAGCGGTTTTTCTTTTTCAAAACGTTCGAGGATTGCTGCTAGAACGGGCATTTCTTGCCCCGCCCATTCAATACGATAGCGGCCTCCAGTTGCTAAATTGAGGTCTTTCACATCGTGTTCGACTGCCATTTTATCTCCTAAAATACACACCGACGGGTGAAGTGCCGCCGGATTACTGTTGGTCAAAACGCGGGCATTGTAGCATACCACACGCGGTCTGTCGCTACTGCATTGTGATGAGCGGTTTAATCGTCAGGAGACCGTCTGACTTTCATCGGCAGTGAGCAAAACATCAAGCTGCCCCTTATCATCAAAGTGGGTGCGAAAACGCGCAATAAATGCTTCGAGCGTGAATTTGTGATTTTGCGTTCCAATGTGCTCCAGCACATACGCGGCGCACAATGCCCCGACCTGTCCAGCCAATTCCAGAGGCCACTCACTCGCAA
>CAZTLI010000225.1:0-8524 GCA_964614375.1 uncultured Anaerolineaceae bacterium | reverse complement strand
GCAATCAATCGTGTTTGTTCAAGTGTGAGTTGCGCCTGCTCCAAATTCAACTCCGCAGATTGCACATCTATCTGCGCCCGATTCACTTCCAACTCGGAAGGCCCATTGATTAGCCGGTCTCGCGCAATCCGTGCCGAAATCAATGCGGCGTTTGCCGACCCCAATGCACCATAATCTGGCCCTCTAGCCTGTGTCGCCTCATACTGTGCATCGGCAATCTGTACACCATAATCCGCTTGTCGAACAGATAATTCGGATTGCTCAAGTTGTGCATCGTTCTGCGCCTGATTCGAGGCATTGACCTGTGCAACAACGGCGTTCACTTGATTCACTGCCGCGTTCACCACCTCGTCATCCACACCCAAATCTGGTAAGTCATTGGTTGATATAGACGGAATCGGTTCAAATTCGAGATAGTTATCGCGTTGTAGCTGCGTTTGCCACAATTGATTACGGGCTTGTTCCGATTGAATTCGTGCAATTTCAACCTGATTCGCAGATGGGCCAGTCGCCGTCGCTGCGCCATAGGATGCTTCAGCAGCAGCAACCGCAGCATTCGCAGCCGCTATATCCACTTCACGCGGCGGTGCAACTAACACGTCAAAGCCGCGCTGCTGTGCATCCAGTGCCAATGCTGCGTCGTGAACAGCCTGCTCATAATCGGTTGAGTCTAATTCTGCGATGACATCGCCTTCTGATACGAATTGTCCGACTGTGACAGCGACGTTCTGCACACGACCCGGCACTTCAAAACCCAATGCAACCTGACGGCGTGGACTGATTGCACCTGTTGCTGTAACCGAAACGATGAGGTTTCCCCTCTCGACAACTGTCTCCTCTATGATGAGCGACTCAATATCTGCTTGCGATGTGATATTTGGTTGTAGTGTGAGTACCGTCACGACGCTTGTTGTTGCCAATGCACAAACTGTCAGCAGCGGCAGGATAAAGACGTAGCGCAGCCAGCGCCGCCGGACAAATAAGCGCACCATCGGAATAACCAGCAGAGAAACAATAAAGGTAACAATCAGAACAAAGATAAAAAATCGCAGCATCGTTCTACTCCCCAAACAGTGAGAAGCCGCCACCGACATTCACAGCCACGACATCCCCCGCTTCTAATCCAGCGATGACTTCACTGCGTTCAATACCGCGCAGCCCCAACTGCACTTCAACCTCTTCAACCATGCCTTCGCCGCGCAGCACATTTACATACGCCCGCCCCGTCGCGCGGTCAAGACGCACATACAAATTCGGGACAACAACCACATTCTCAACCTGTTCAATGACGATAGCCGCCTCGGCAGTCATGCCAACACGCAGTCGCGGGTCATCTGATTCCAGAATCAAGTCCACGTTGTAGGTCACGATACCGTTCTCATTCGTACCGACCAGGGCAATCTGGTCAACAACCGCGTCAAATGTAACATCCGGCAGTGCATCTAAGACCACACGCGCGGGTAGCCCTTCCTGAACGACGCCAATATCAATTTCATCCACTTGTACTGTCAAATGCAGCGGTGAAATGTCGGTCAATTCCAGAACCACCTGTCCAGTCGAGACCAGGCTACCCACTTCGACATTCAATGTCGATACAACGCCATCAAATGGCACAGTCAATGTGGTGCGATTGTAGGCAATTTCCGCCCGATTAACCTGTGCTTCGGCCTGATCAATGGCAAATTGTGCCTGATCAATTTGTGCCCGTGACGGCCCCGCTTGTACTTGTTCTAATTCACGTTGTGCTTGAATAACCCGCGCATAGGCCGCATTTAACTGGGGACGCCGACCCGTTACCAAATCTTCCCACTGTAGGCGGGCAATCTCCATATTGAAGGACGCCGCGCCCGTTTGGGCATCCAGCGTGACATAGGTGGGACTACCAAATCCACCAACTGCCTGATCGCGCCGGGAACGTAGATTTTCGTACACTGCCACCGCCTGTTCATATTGCAATTCGGCAGCACGGAGGTCTTGCGGCGTCACTGCTTGCTCCAGGCTAATATACGACCCCCACGCCGCATCAATATTGGCTTGTGCCAGAATCAAGTCAGTATCATCTACGGTCATGATGTCTTGCATATTGAGTTCAGCGCGTTCAAGTGCCAGCGTTGACTGTTCATAGGCTATGCGCTGGCTGTCATTCACCAGCGCAATCGCGACATCGCCTGCCAGCACATAGTCATCTTGCGCCACAAATACATTTCGGACACGCCCGCCCGTCGTAAAGCTCAACGCCACAACTTCATCGGCTTCAATCGTGCCAATCGCAGATACAGTAAATTCCACATCACCGCGTTCTATCTGATAAAGTTGTAACGCTTGTACCCCACTGGCCTGTGCATCGGTACGAATTTGATTGGCATACACATTAAACACAAAGATGGGCAGGCATAACACAACCATCATCAGTACGAACAACGAACGTCTCACCGACATGACGCACAATCCTCATTTGCATGAACGGTCAAAACAACTATACCATTGCCACCTTCCAACCGTATAGCTACGGCTCAACAACGCTGTAAAAATTGTGTTGGCTTTTCAACGAATGCAATGGTAATATTAATCTGCACAATCTTTCACAAATGGTGGATTCCAACAACAGCACCACGCTGATGCAAGGAGACCGGAGTTTATGGCATCTAATCCTCCGAATAACATCCCGGATATTGTTATTGGGCGTCTGCCGATTTACCTGCGAGCATTAAATCGTCTCGCTGCTGAAGGGCACGACGTGACTTCTTCGCATGAACTCGGTCAACGGCTCGGCATCAGTTCCGCGCAGATTCGTAAAGACCTGTCTCACTTCGGCGGTTTCGGTAAACAGGGTACGGGCTATAACATCAAGTATCTCGAAGAAAAGCTGCGTCTTGTGCTCAAAGTAGACCGTGAATGGGAAGTGGCACTCGTCGGCGCGGGTGATTTGGGCACGGCACTCGCGCACTACGGTGGATTTGTAGACCGTGGTTTTCGTATCGCTTGTGTTTTCGATAATTCGCCCCAGAAAATTGGTAAATCGCTGGGGGGATTTGTCATTCAATCGTTTGATTCGGTTGCACAGATCGTCGCTGAACGCCAGATAAAGATTGCGATGATTGCCACGCCTGCTGAAAACGCCCAGGAGGTTGCCAACATCCTCATCAACGCCGGTATTCAGGCAATATTGAATTATGCACCCATCAATCTTAACGTGCCAGAAGGTGTTCGGGTACAATACATCGACCCCGTTACCCGAATGCAGCGGATGACCTATTATCTTAATGGATAAATGCAGGCACAGGTCAACCAGTTAAAGGTAGCCCTAGTTTCCATAGCCATAAAAACTTTGCTGCTCGATCCGTCGCAACAGTGCCGGATCATCTAAAGCACGGCCCGCGCCTACAGCAACGGCAATAAGCGGATTTTCAGAGCGATACACGGGCACGCCGGTTTCTTTGGTCAAAAAGCGATCCATCCCACGCAGCAGCGCGCCGCCACCCGTCAGCACAATACCTCTATCAATAATATCCGATGCCAGTTCGGGCGGTGTATTGCTCAAAACAGATTTTACGACACCTGCGATTGCCATCAACGGTTCTTGCAGCGCCTCGACGACTTCACCTGTACTGACGTTGACAATGCGGGGTAAACCGCTGACATTGTCGCGCCCTTGCAGTTCCATCGTCATTTCTTCATCCAGTTCGAGCGCCGCACCGACCTGTATTTTGACGGACTCGGCTGTCGGTTGACCAATATTCAGGTTGTACTTGCGGCGGACATAAGCAATGATGGCCTCATCTTGCCGCAAACCACCGACCCGACCACTTTCGGCACGGATGATATTATTCATGGTGATGACCGACGCTTCTGTAATACCACCGCCGACGTTCACGACCATATCGCCCGCAGGTGTCCCCACAGGCAGTCCAGCGCCAATCGCGGCTGCAAGCGGTTCGGGGATAAGATGGGCTTCGCGCGCCCCCGCCGCTAACGCGGCCTCATGCACAGCGCGGCGCTCAACACTCGTCACGCCATACGGCACAGAAATCATCACCGTTGGTTTAAACAAACGCAAACGCCCGGTCACCTTGCCGATGAAGTAACTCAACATCAGTTCAGTCACTTCATAATCTGCAATCACGCCATTCTGCAAAGGACGAACGACTTGAATATCTTCCTCATCGACACGACCCAACATTTCGCGCGCGGGTTGACCAAATTCAATAATCCGTTCTTCTTCGGTCAATATGGCGACAAGAGACGGTTCTTGCAGCACTATCTGCCCATTTTCGTAAATAAGCACATTCACTGTGCCGAGGTCTACGCCCAGATTTTTGCTGAATATTGGCATACGACCACTCTCATCTGTTATGGGGAATAGTCATGTGATGACCTCCCCGCCGAACCTGCCCTATTTGTACACCATGTATCTGTAAAAAAGCAACGCCCGGTCAGATAACCGGGCGCGCATGGAGTTACATTGGCTGCGACTATTCAGTGTCTTCTCTGTCATCCACAATCCGTAAAATCGAAGAGCGCTGGCTGATTTTGCGGTTGATCCGCAGCGCGAGTTCCGCACGACGCAGCGCCAAAGCCGCTTCACGATTATGTTCCGGCGGCACACCTTCCTCAAGCAATTGCGCTGCTCTTTCGCGCGCCGCTTCTACCGCAGCCAGATCCAAATCCAGCGCCGATTCAGCCACATCTGCCAGCACGACGACCTTATCAGGGCGCACATCAACCACACCGCCAAAGATCGCGAAGTGTTCTTCGGCATCGCCCTTACGTACAACCATCTCGCCATAACCCAGTGTCGTGAGCACCGGAGCATGATTCGGCAGCACACCCATTTCGCCTTCCGAAGCGGGTAAAATCACGATGTCGGCTTCTGGCTCTTCAAAAATCCTGCGTTCTTGTGTAACTAGCTCTACATGAATAGGCATGAGCGGCCTCCGCCTTTACTGATCTTCTTCGTGGCGTTGGAGCACGTCTTCAATCGCCCCCGCCATATAGAAGTGTTGTTCCGAGATGTGATCGACCTCGCCATCGAGAATCATACGGAAACCCCGAACGGTATCCTGCACTTTGACGTAACGCCCTTCACGTCCTGTAAACTGTTCCGCGACGAACATCGGTTGGCTGAGGAAACGCTGAATCTTACGCGCACGCGCAACCAGCAATTTGTCATCATCTGACAGTTCTTCGACACCTAGAATCGCGATAATATCTTGCAGGTCTTTATAGCGTTGCAGCACCTGCTGGACTTCGCGGGCGGTGCGATAGTGTTCATCACCCACAATATTGGGGTCGAGAATCTTGCTGGTACTCGCCAATGGATCGACAGCCGGGAACAACCCCTGCGCCGCAATTGACCGTTCCAGCGCAATCGTTCCGTCCAGATGGGTGAACACCGCTACGGGCGCGGGGTCTGAATAATCGTCGGCGGGCACATAAACAGCCTGCATCGACGTAATTGAACCGCGATTGGTTGACGTAATACGCTCTTGCAGCATACCCATCTCTTCAGCGAGCGTCGGTTGATAACCCACTGCCGACGGCATACGCCCAAGCAGCGCCGACACTTCTGAACCTGCCAGCGAATAGCGGAAAATATTGTCGATGAACAGCAGCACGTCCCTACCCTGATCGCGGAAATATTCCGCCATCGCCAGACCAGAGAGCGCCACCCGCAAGCGCACACCCGGCGGTTCATTCATCTGACCGAAAACCATCGCCAGTTTAGGCAGAACGCCCGCTTCTTCCATTTCACCGTAGAGCTGTGTCCCCTCACGGGTGCGTTCGCCCACACCGGCAAATACAGAAAGACCTTCGTGCTGCGTCGCAATGGAGTTAATGAGTTCCATGATGGTGACGGTCTTACCCACACCCGCACCACCGAAGATGCCCGTTTTGCCACCTTTAGTCATCGGCGCAACGAGGTCAATGACCTTCATCCCTGTTTCAAACACTTCCACGTTGATATTTTGCTCTTCAAAGGTGGGTGGTGTGGCATGAATGGGTCGGCGTGGCGCATCCGCAGGTACAGCATCGCCACTATCAACTGGACGACCCAACACATTGAAGATACGCCCCAATGATGCGTCGCCAACGGGCACTAGAATAGGCGCACCGGTTTGATGGACAGGAACACCCCGTTGCAAACCGTCGGTCGTGTCCATCGCCACCGTTCGCACTTCCCTATCCCCTAGAAGCATCTGCACTTCCAGAATGAGGTCATAATCGCCTTCGCGCTCTACACGAAGTGCCTCAAAAATATCGGGCAGATTACCTTCCGGGAAACGCACATCCACCACATTACCCAGCACCTGGGTCACAACACCTTGATTATCTGTCATCTCGTCGTCCTCTATTTCGTCTTGCGTCCGGCAACCAGCTTATCTTGCAATGCACTCAATCCGTCCCAGTCGTCTTTCGCGGCGAATGACGCCTGTTCAGACCATGTTGGCAAACTGGGAGCCAGGCGAACACCCGCGGCATCGAGGGCATCGGTCAATTTCTTTTCTGACGCCTGTGCCAGTTTGCTATAGGTATCAATTCCAGCATCGGTCAGCGCCTTCGCGATTTTTGGCCCGATGCCTTCGATTTTCTTCAGATCATCGGATTTTTTCGATGATTTTGGCTTGGCTGTGGATTTCGAGGCTTTGGGCTTTTCGGGTGCAGATTTAGCGGGCTGCCTGCCATTTTTACCGTTGGCGCCTGATTTACGTGCCATCGCCTGTTCGATTTGCTTCGCCAGTTTGTCCAACGATTGCTCAAGAGCCTGCGCGCCACCCACAATATCGAGAATTTCGCCTGTGATGGCCGCCTGCCGCGCTTTGTTGTAAATCAACGTCAGGTCGTCGGTCAACTGCGACGCATTATCTGTCGCATTCCGCATCGCGACCATACGCGCGGCATGTTCACTGGCCTGACTTTCCAGAATAGCCTGATACAACTGAAGCGCGGTGAAGCGCGGCACAATTTCCTGCAAAATCGCTTCGGCATTCGGCTCGTATTCATAGACCGAACCACCAGCCGTCACCGCAGGCACATCTTTTACAAACTCCGCCGCAACCTGATCTTCAATGGTATGCGGAATGAGCGGTAACCAACCCAGCACCGCCGGGCGCTGCGTCAGCATATTGATAAAGTCCGTATAGGCGATATAGACATCATCCACATCGCCGCTCAAAAATGCATTAATTGCCAAACGCGAAATGGGCGTAATATCCGCAATAGAGGGATTTGATGGCAAATTACTGAATTCCGCGACCACATTTTCACCAGCGCGAATCAATGCGTCACGGCCTTTACGTCCAACCGTCACAAATTGCACCGGTTTCCCCAACCGCCGCGCGAAAATACGTGCTGCGCGAATAATGTTGGAGTTAAATGCGCCTGCAAGACCGCGATCTGATGTCACGAGGACGATCATCACAGTATTAATATCATCCCGTTTGGTCAACAACGGATGCAGCGGCGCACCGCCTGTGGATGCACTCTGTACGTTAAGTAGAATTTCCCACGCTTTTTCGGCAAATACACGACTAGCAAATGCGCGTGCCTGTGCCGAGCGCACTCTTGAAGCAGAGACTGCTTCCAGGGCGCGGGTGATCTGCGCGATATTCTTTACACTGCGAATACGATTTCTGACTTCGCGTGCTGTTGGCATTCAGCGCCTCCTTTCCTGGCTACAGCATCAGCGGCGCGTTAGCTCCACGTCTCGTTGAACGATTTGATGGCTGCCGACAGCTTATCACGCAGATCATCACTCAATTCTTTCTTCTCGGCAATCGCATCCGCCACAGCCCCATATTGGGAATGGAACACGCGCAAGAAACCATCCTGCCAATCATTCACCCGATTCACCGGCACTGCGTCCAACAACCCGTTCGTACCCGCATAAATAATGGCTACCTGGTCTTCTAATGGCAAAGTTTGATACTGCAACTGCTTGAACAGCTCGTTCAAGCGCAGACCACGATCAAGCTGAGCCTGTGTTGATTTGTCCAAGTCAGACCCAAATTGAGCAAAGGCGGCAAGGTCCCGGAACTGCGCCATCTGCAAACGCATACCACCAGCAACCTGTCGCATCGCTTTCACCTGTGCGTCACCACCCACGCGGCTGACGCTAATACCCGTATTCAGCGCCGGACGCTGCCCCGAATAGAACAGGTCAGCTTCGAGATAAATCTGCCCATCCGTAATTGAAATCACATTCGTAGGCACATAGGCCGACACGTCGCCGAGCAAGGTTTCAATAATCGGCAGAGCGGTCAGGCTGCCACCCCCGCGTTCGTCATTTAGCTGTGCGGCGCGTTCGAGCAGACGACTGTGGAGATAGAACACATCGCCGGGATAGGCTTCGCGTCCCGGTGGACGGCGCATCAGCAGCGACACCTGCCGATAGGCCCACGCATGTTTGGACAGGTCATCATAAATGACCAGCGCGTCTTTGCCATTTTCCATGAACCATTCGCCAATGGCACAACCCGAATACGGCGAAATATACTGCATCGCTGCGGGATCAGACGCCGAAGCG
>CAZTLI010000224.1:0-8554 GCA_964614375.1 uncultured Anaerolineaceae bacterium | reverse complement strand
TCGTCACCTTCGGGCGGCGCATAACCCGCGTCGAAGTAGTTGATGAATTCTTCTGGACGAATCGCGTCTGGTGGGGGCAGTGTGCCATTGGTCAACAAGAAGCCCCGCGCGAGGGTATACGACGCCGTATCCACATCCATCGCGAATGTGCTCAGATGGTCATCTTCTGTATCGAGGAAGGGATTGACGCCATAGTCCTCGAAAAACATATCGGGCGGGATGTCAGGAATGCCTGGCGGTATCTCTGGTTGTGGTGTGGCTGCACCTCCTACCGGGAGTCCTGCTCCTGATGGGGTGGAGACCTGAGATGCCAATTGTGTCGCCGTCATCGGGATATTTGACGTTGGCGTGTCCACCGCCTGCATTGTCATGGCTGGCGCAGTGGCGGTCATTTCCATTTGAGGCGCGCCGGTCATACCCATTGTCGATTGGGCGGTCGCACCTGGTGCGGGTGTTCCAGTGACGGTCACAGATGGAAGATTTGTCGGTTGTATCGGCGCGCCGGTGGCACGGGCGCCAGTTGCCTGCGGCAGTGGCGTGCCTTGAATATTCGGCTCGTTGGTGGGTGCGACAGCGACCTGTGTTTGCGATAAGTAGGCGTCGGTAGTTGGATTTCTTCGGGTTATCGCTGTGCCAGTTATTTCTAATGGCGAAGGTTCGCTGAAATTGATTGAAGTCAATAGCAGCGCCACGCCAAACACGGCGACGATAACGACAGCGGCGAGCGCGCCCATTAAGATACGACGATTGCTATTCATGTTGTGTCCCCTTTTCCGCCGCCGGGAATAGAGGGCAGTCCGCAGGCGCATTTCCACCCGCTGTCCCACCGCGTCCAATTCGCCGGAGGCATCATAGGCACGCCGCACCTGTAACCCGGTAGAGAGCAGGGCACGCAGGCGTTCGGCGTACTGTGGATAGTCACGGATACATGAGTCAATCGTCTCGCCGGATTGTAACCGGGTGATGCAGTCTTCAAGCGCGTTGAGGAAGTCCCTGTCGCTTTGTTCAGCCATGATTCACCTCCGGGTACGGTGCATCGAGTATCTGCCGGAGCGTAGCGAGGGCGCGGAATTGCAGCGATTTGATGGCGCTGATGCTTTTGCCCATGATGTCGGCAGTCTCCTGCAAGCTCAACACCTGCCCAAAACGCAGGATTAAGACCTCTTGATGTTCAGCTTTGAGCATTCGCACAGCTTGCCGCACACGTTCGATACCGCCTGTTTCCATCACCTGTGTTTCGGGATTGGTGATAGATGACGCGGGCAGCCATTCTTCCATGTTCGTCAGCGAGAGATGCTGCTTTTCGCCATAATGCTGGGCGATTTCGCTGCGGGCAACACGGAACAACCACCCGCGCAAGCTGGAATGTGGCGCGCTGGCTTTGCCGATGGAGTCGATTAGCTTCACAAAGATGTCACTCACGATGTCCTCCGCAAGCGCATTATCACCCACCCGCAGCCGCACATATTGATACAAAGGCGGCAGATAGGTCTGGTAGACGCTGATGATGGCGTCTTCGTCGCCGGCGCGCACCCGCAGCAGCAGGCGTGCGTCGGTGGTCACATCAGGTAAGACGATCAAAATCATGGCACTATCTCATGAGAACTTTCACCGGGCGATTGCAATCTCTCGGTTGTGCTGTCTATATAGAGCCAGGATCGGCGGAAAAGGTTTCGGTGAATTTTAGCGGATGCGGTAAGATTTGGCAGAGAGCAGGAGAAACGCACGATAGCCTTAACATTACATTGTTGAAATCTTGTTCCGAGACTTTTTTCCCATGTGGAATTAATGCTCAATGTGGTGTAATAGATATGAAGATTGTAAACGCCAATGAAAAGAAAAACGCGCATGGTACAAGCCGAAGTCAACACCACCCTCCGCCAACTCCCATCGGTTGACGCACTGCTCAAAGAGTCTACAGTGATGTCGATGGTGACTCAATATGGGCGTCCAGCGACTGTCGATGCGCTGCGTAAAGCATTGGACGCGGCCCGGGCGCGCTTAATGGCAGGCGATACTGTCCCCATTCACAATCGAGCGATACTGGCGGAAGCCAGCAGTCACCTCGCGACGAATTTCCGGCCTACGCTGCGTCCGGTCATCAATGCGACAGGCGTGATAATCCACACCAATCTAGGCCGGGCATTATTATCGCGGTCAGCACAAAAATCCCTCCTCAAAGCCGCAGAAAATTACACCACACTCGAATATGACCTCGATACCGGCGACCGTGGCAGTCGCTATACCCATGCTGAAGCGCTGTTGTGCGAATTAACAGGGGCAGAGGCGGCCCTGGTCGTCAATAACAATGCTGCGTCTCTGATATTGATTTTGTCGGCGCTGGCGCGGGATAAAGGTGTTGTTATCTCGCGGGGTCAACTGGTGGAAATAGGCGGCGGATTTCGTGTGCCGGAAATCATGCAGCAAAGTGGCGCACAGCTCATTGAAGTCGGCACAACCAATCGCACCCGCGCGGCAGACTATGAACAGGCCATCACCGAAGCGACGGCGATGCTGCTGCGCGTTCATGCCTCAAACTTCAAGATTGTGGGCTTTACGGAAGAAACGCCCCTGGCTGATATGGCAAAAATCGCGCGTGACCGTAACTTGCTGCTGGTCGATGACCTCGGCAGCGGCACCCTGCTGGATACGTCTAAATATGGCCTTGACCGTGAACCGATGGTGCAGGATAGTATTGCCGCAGGCGCAGACCTCATCTGTTTCAGTGGCGATAAGCTGCTGGGTGGGCCACAGGCGGGCATCATTGTCGGTCAGAAAGACCACATTGCCAAACTCAAACAAAATCCACTGGCACGGGCATTACGTGCGGATAAATTGTGTTATGCTGCGCTGAGCGCGACACTGGAACATTACCGCAAGAACGAAGCCACTGACCATATTCCTGTCTGGCAGATGATTGCGCGACCATTAGAAACGCTGCAAGAAACGGCCTATAGCTGGTCGCAGCAGGTGGGCGGCACTGTCATCAATGGCGAATCGGCAGTGGGTGGTGGCAGTCTGCCCGGCGCGACACTTCCTACCGCGCTGCTTGCGCTGGATGTATCGTCGCCCGATACGGTCATGGCGCGTCTGCGTGAGTCCGAAATACCTGTCATTGCCCGCATTCAAGACAATCGGGTCGTATTCGACCCGCGTACTGTTTTGCGGCAGCAAGAGTCCGCGCTGCTGGCAGCCATTCGGACGATGGTTTCAAACTGAGTTGTGCATCAATCTAATCAAGGTGTGCATAAACCTGAATATCTTCTGATGATATGCTATTGATTAACAATCAATGTGTGCGTTATTATTGTTTTTCCACATTACAAATTCTTGCAGGGAGGGGTTCATGGACATCGTATTGTCATGGCTTGTGCCAGGACGGATTATCTACACACCGGGCACAGCCGACCGCGACCTTATCGCTGCACGCAATGGTCTTATTCTCGAAATGATCGAGAGTGAAGGCCAGCCACCGATGATTCATACCATTGTCGATCACACCAATCGCTACAGTGCCGAAGACTTGAGCAGCCAATCGCGCAGTCTGAAATACTACACACAGCTTGGTCAGGAAGCGATTCGAGAAAAACTGCTCAGTCATCCCCTGTTGGGTTGGATTATCAGCGTCAACACACCCAATATGGCCTTGAAAATGGCGGGGACAGTGGCATCGCAGCAGCGCAACTATCGCTGGCACAGCACGAATTCGTTGAATGATGCGCTGGATTTCCTCAAAGGGCGCGACTCCAGCCTGCCAGATTTGAGCCAGTTCAAAACAAAATCCTGACCATTATCCCGCTATAGGGTGATGCACAACACTACTCCCCGCTGCTGCAAATAGGCGACGATAGATGTAACGCACACTTTCGCAGCTAAAGGGGAGATGTACAATGTTGAAATGGAATACCCACTTTGCCCAACGCACAAAGCAAATGCGGCGTTCGTCTATTCGTGAAATCCTCAAACTGACACAGCAACCGGATGTCATTTCGTTTGCGGGTGGCTTGCCCGCGCCTGAACTCTTTCCTGTGGAACAAATACGCGCTGCGGTTGAACGGGTTTTGACTGAACAGGGGGCGCGTGCGCTGCAATATAGTACGACGGAAGGTCTGCCTGAACTGCGTGAATTCATTGCCGCCCGCATGTCCAATGATAACCTTATTGTCAAACCAGAAAATGTGGTCATTGTGGGTGGGGCACAGCAGGCGTTGGATTTGTTGGCGCGAGTGCTAATGAACGATGGCGATAAAGTCATTGTCGAAAACCCGACCTATCTGGGCGAACTGACCGCATTGCGACCTTATCGCCCATCTTATCTGGCAGTCGCAACTGATGAATATGGCGTTTGTATAGATGAGTTAGAACCGCTGCTGGCGCAAAATCCGGCTTTTATGTATCTCGTGCCCAATTTCCAGAATCCGCAGGGTGTGACACTCAGCCTCGAACGGCGGATGAAACTTGTGCGGTTGTTGGCTGACTATGGCATCCCTGTGATTGAAGACAACCCGTATGGTCATTTAATTTATTCTGGTGATACGCTGCCTTCAATCTTGGAGTTGGATGCAATCAATCTCGGAACACAGGCCGTCAATGGGCATATCATCTATGTCGGCACATTCTCGAAAATTCTCGCGCCGGGACTGCGATTGGGATGGGTTGTCGCGCCAGAGGTGGTGATTGATCAGGTCGTGCTTGCCAAACAAGCTGCCGACTTGCACACCAGCACGTTTACACAAATCGTCGCCTATGAGACCGTTAAGAATGACTTCCTTGATGGGCATATCGCGAAATTGCGAGATGTCTATCGAGAACGACGCGATGTGATGCTGGCAGCGATGGCGCGCTATTTTCCACCGGGTGTTCGATGGACAGAACCCGCTGGGGGCCTTTTCTTGTTGGTGACCTTACCGCAGCATATCAACGCAGGTGACTTGTTACAACAGGCAATACACCACAAAGTTGCGTTTGTGCCGGGTGATGATTTCCATGTGGATGATACAGGCCAGAATACGTTCCGCCTGAATTTCTCGAATGCGAATCCAGAGTTGATTGAAATTGGCATCCAACGTTTAGGGGCACTGTTATGCACAGCCCTGCAATCTGAAATTGTGCCCGTCGATTCAACCCGTAATCGTCTCCAGGTATACGACTCCTAAACACCACGCTGTTCTGGGGGCACATCGCAACGGCGTGCCCTTTTTTATTTGCAGCGTCAGGTGGTTGTGGTAAGCTAGCGAGGGATTATTGTAAACGGGTGAGAGGAACAGTGATGAAAGCAGACATTGACCGATTAATGGCAAAACGCGGGTTGGATGTCATCATTGTCACGGGTGGCGAAGGACACAATACGCCTCGTAGTTATATGTCAAATGGCGCACACGTCACAGGTGGCATCATCGTCAAGAAGCAGGGTGACGCCCCGATTTTATTTGTCAATAGTATGGAAATCGAAGAAGCCGCCAAAAGTGGATTGCAGGTCTATACCTATTACGACCTCGATTGGGCGGCGCTGTTGCAGGAATATGAGGGTGATCGCAGCAAAGTCTTACCCGCGCTGCTGGTCAAGGCGCTGCAAAAAGCCGGCGTGCCACGCGGTAAAGTGGGTCTATATGGCACTGGTGACCTCAATGTCTATCTTGAAGTCGTCCGCAGACTGGAACGCCACTATCCACAATATGAAATCCTCGGCGAAATGGGATTCACCCTGTTTGACGAAGCCTACGTCACAAAAGATGAGGCGGAACTGGCACGCATTCAGTCTGTCGCGCAGCGCACCAGTGAAGTCGTTCGGCTGGCATGGGATTTCATCAGCAGTCACCGGGAGGCCGACGGCGTGGTTGTGAATGCGGACGATCAACCGCTGACGATTGGCGATGTCAAAGCCTATATACGCGCCGAACTGAACGCACGCGGCCTACAAGATACAGGCATGATTTTCGCGCAGGGACGCGATGGCGGTTATCCACATAGTCGCGGCGAAGACGACCACCCCCTGCGTACCGGGCAGGCCATTGTGTTCGATTTGTCGCCGCATGAATTGGGCGGGGGTTATCATCATGATATGACGCGCACATGGTCGATTGGTTATGCGACAGAAGCCGTCCAGCGGGCATATGAGGATGTGATGGAGGCATTCGACCAGTCGGTTGAAGCCTTTGCTGTGAATAAGCCTACATATCTCGCGCAGGAAGCGGCATTAGATAGTCTGGAAGCGAAAGGGCATCCCACCACACGCACCGACCCTGCGACGATGACGGGCTATGTCCATAGTCTGGGGCATGGGGTGGGTTTGAACATCCATGAGCGTCCCTCAATGTCGCATCTATTGAAAGAGGACACATTCCAGATAGGCAATGTCATCACGATTGAACCGGGCGTGTATTATCCTGACGAGGGGTATGGAATGCGCGTGGAAGACACCTTTTATGTCGCGGAATCGGGCGAACTGATTTCGCTTACGGATGTGCCAAAAGACCTTGTGCTGCCGTTAAAAGGTTAATCGAATTGGATATTACACACGAAAATCGTCAGAAAACACGACAATTGTCATAAAGACCAGTTGGCGAACATGCTATAATTTGCCATGTACTCAAAACCGCATACGACATATTTGGACATCAACAATGACACAAATTGGCACACCGACCCATCCGCTTCGCGTAGCCATCATTGGTTCTGGCCCCTCCGGGTTTTATGCAGCCGAGGCGCTGCAAAAACAAAAAGACCTCACCGTCGAAATTGATATGTTTGACCGTTTGCCGACCCCGTTTGGTTTGGTGCGCGGTGGTGTTGCGCCCGACCATCAGAAGATTAAGTCGGTCACGAAGGTCTATGATCGCATCGCCGCCAGGCCGAATTTTCGATTCTATGGCAATGTCGAATTCGGCACCGCGATCAAACGCGACGATTTGGCGCAATACTATCACGCTATCATCTATGCAGTGGGCGCGCAATCCGACCGCCGCATGGATATTCCCGGCGAAGACCTCCCCGGCAGTCATCCCGCGACGGAATTTGTCGCATGGTACAACGCCCATCCCGATTATCGCGACTTGCACTTCGACCTGACACAGACCAGCGCGGCGGTGGTTGGCGTCGGGAATGTGGCGATGGATGTTGTTCGTATTCTGGGACGTTCGTATGATGAACTCTATGAGACCGACATTGCCGACTATGCGCTTGAAGCCCTCAAACACAGTCAGGTGAAAGACATCCACATCCTCGGACGGCGCGGCCCTGCACAGGCTAAATTCACCAGCCCTGAAATCAAAGAACTCGGCGAAATGGCAGATGCAGACATCATCATTGATCCAGCCGAATTGGAACTCGACCCGCATAGTCAGGAGTTTATTGACAGCGGTGAAGATAAAACCGCCGTCAAAAATCTGGAAATTATGCGTGAATACGCTAAACGCGAACCCGCCGGAAAATCTCGCCGCATCCACATGCACTTTCTCGAATCGCCTGTTGAAATCTTGGGCACAGATCGCGTTGAAGCCATCAAAATCGTGAAAAATGAATTGGTGGCGGATGAACGCGGGAATACCCGTCCGCGTGCGACAGATAAAACCTATACGCTGCCGGTGGGATTGGTATTCCGTTCGGTGGGCTATCATGGTCAGCCACTGCCCGATGTGCCATTTTATGAGCGCTGGGGCACGATCCCCAACGACAAAGGCCGTGTATTGACTGAACATCCCTCGGGTGAACAGGTGATTGGCGATTATGTCGTGGGTTGGATTAAGCGCGGCCCCAGCGGAGTCATTGGCACGAATAAGCCGGATTCAGTCGAAACGGTCAACATGCTGCTCGAAGACCTGCAAACGGGCAAACTGCTTAATCCCGAACAGCCAGCCGAGGACGCTATAAAGACACTGCTTGATAATCGTGGTGTGCGATATGTGACCTTCGATGAGTGGCTGCGGCTGGATACGATTGAGCAGGAACAGGGTCAGGCGATTGCTCGTCCACGCCTCAAATTCAGCCGCATCGAAGATATGCTGGCGGCGCTCGAAAATGAAAACAGTGTCACACAGGCGGGTGACTAAACCTTCATTTTGGTCATAAACAGCGCGGGTACAGGGGCTGTGCCCGCGTTTTTGTTTTGCCACACACAACTAATCGCTATTCTCAGGCATATACTACCCTTTTTTCACGTTGCGCTTATAAAGTGTCTATACCATAATGACCGCTGTCTATCGTACAAGGAGCACTTGAATGAAAAAAGCAATAATACTGCTGGTGGTGGTCGTCGTCGCTGCGTTGAGTTTGCTGCCAACCAGCGCACAGGATGCCCGCACGCCGGATGCAATCTGTGAAGAAGCGACCCCCGCCCCTGAACCGGATACCCGTACATTTAGCGAACCGGAACAGGTCTTAGAGCCGGGTGTGGATTATCGCGCGGTTTTTTGCACCGATGCGGGCGCCGTCTATATTGATTTGCTGGAAGAATATGCGCCGATAACGGTCAATAGTTTCGTCTTTTTGGCGGAATCGGGCTATTACAATAACCTCATCTTCCACCGCGTGATTGAAGACTTCATGGCGCAGGGTG
>CAZTLI010000223.1:0-8623 GCA_964614375.1 uncultured Anaerolineaceae bacterium | reverse complement strand
CCCCGATATAGCGCACACGCGCCGTCGCGCCATTTTGCAGGCGCACATCAATCGTGTCACCATCAATCACGCGCGTTACGGTGGCGATGTCGTCAAAGTTGGCAGGCAAGTTCGATAAATCAGTATCGTCACAGGCCGCCAGAAGCAAGCTACATACCGCGATGAAAACAAGTTTCAGGAGATGGGTGTGCATAACAAAACGCTCCGTGTACGCGCATAACTATAATCGTCACGCCACGTACTGTCCAGCGATAGACCCACTTCTGGTCGAATGGTCAGGCGCATTTACCCGATTCTCCGAAGCTCGATTCGTCTACGGACGCTGCAATCGCTCAAAATTAGTAACGATGCACGTATCCTTACGCCTGTCTCCAAACCCCCCAGCCCCGGCCCTGTCCCTGTATACAGAGGCAGGGCGCAAAACGTGTCACAAGCGCTCTGGAAGTCCCCTCTCCGCCAGCGGGCTGAAAACCTGACCCATTCAGGAAAACAGACACAGGTAACAGTTGCGCTTGTACCGCCACCCGTTAAAACGTGCGGCTGCCCGAAAACCACGTCATCTGAAGCGGACACGAGCAGCAAAAGGTGTGTATTGCACGACAACCATTGTTCACTTCAGTCTCTGGCGGCGCAAACGACACCTTGCACAAAAGTGTCAGGTTCTCAGGTAGGGGGGAGGGGTTGCCATGAGAACAGGCAAACGCTCACGGATAGGTGAATCATCACCACAATTAACCGTTAAACACTATCGGGCCATACCAACGCTGTGCCGGGCCATAATCGTCATAAACCAGACTGTAATGTTCGTTCGCTCGATAAATGCGCTATAGTTGAAGCGGAACGAGAAGCGCATTTTTATCAAGTGGGAGACGAAACATGGCACGAGTCGAACGCAGCATTGTGGTGAATGCGTCGCCAGATGAGATTGAAGCCAATACCACCCTGAATCCCGGTGATTGGAACACCTGGTTTGTGGGTATTGAGGAGAGTGTCCCCGATGGCAATTATCCCAATATTGGGGCGAAGGTCAAAGTGACGTATAAGTCCGCCGGATTGACCTTCAATCTCACGCAAACACTGGTCGAATTCAATCCGGGCGAAATCACGGCCTTTGAAATGGACGGCATGATTAAAGGCACACAGGTCTGGACAGTCGAACCCGCCAATGGCGGCACACGGGTTAATGTCGTCTTCGACTACCAGATGCCCGGTGGCGGATTGGGCAAGATTGCCGATAAGCTGGTGGTCGAGCGCATGAACACCAAAAATCTCGAAGAGAGCCTCGAAAATCTCAAGCAGATGCTCGAAGGGTGATAGCGGCTTACTGATATGAGCTAGTGTGGGCGTGGTGACGGTTGACCGCGCCCCGTGCGATTGTCCGCTGCGGTTTCCACACAGCCCCGGTCACGCCTGCTAATTCTGCCTTGCCCGATGCCGCAAAACTTCCTACAATTTCGCGTCATATTTCAGGGACAAACAGTGTCGGACAGTTCCATGACCTATTACCTTGCACGGACAGTTGGATGGCTAGTGACCCGTCCCTTTGCGCTCATATTTTATGTTTGGGGTTGGCGCGTGATCGGTGACCTGCCCGATGCCAAAAAATTTGTCGTTGCCGCTGGCCCACATACGTCGGGTTGGGATTATGTCGTGATGGTCGGCGTGATTTCGTATTTTAATCGTCGCCCGCTGACGATGGTCAAAGCCGAGTTGATGAGAGGCTGGCGCGGGTTCATCGTCCGGCTTTTCGGCGCGATTCCGATTGAGCGTTCACGTTCGCTCAATGCGGTGGATCAAGTTGTGGCAGAATTTGAAAAACGAGAGCGCATGATATTGACGCTATCGCCCGAAGGCACACGCCGCAAAACCAATCACTGGAAAACGGGCTTCTATCACATCGCGCATCGGGCTGGTGTGCCGATTGTGCTGGGGGCGTTCCACTATGGTCAGAAACGGGCGTACATCGCGGAACCATTCATGCCCACCGGCGACATCGAAGCGGACTTTGAACACATCCGGCAATTTTTTACACCTGAACGCACACAGGGGCGGCATCCCGAAAGATTTAGCGACATTCGCCTGCGTGGACATAGTGATCAGCAATCGGATGAAATGGATGAAAGTGCGCTGCTAAGCGTGAAATAACGTATATAAGCTATGCGTGGAGACGCGCCGGTCTGTTAAGCAAAGTCAGGGGCGTGTTATCCTCTCGTTGAATACACATTTAGCCCACAAGAAGGAGCAAATCTGTGAAGACAAGATTTGGGTTGTATACCATATTATTGGCTCTACTGGCGCTGAGTTTTACAGGTGTTACCGCGCAAGAAACCGTCGAAACGGTCTGTCTGATTACCGATATTGGACGCATCAACGACGCCACCTTCAATCAATCGGCCTATGAGGGGATGATACGCGCTGCGGACGATTTTGATCTCGAATCGTCGTTCATCGAGACTCAGACAGAAGTCGATTATGCTGCGAATATCGCTACGTGCTTGCGCGATGGTTTCGACATCATCATCACGGTTGGGTTTTCTTTGGCAGACGCCACCTATGAAGCTGCGCTGGATAATCCCGATGTCTACTTCATCGGCGTCGATCAATTTGTCGAAGCACCACTGCCGAATGTCGTTGGCCTGCAATTCCGTGAAGATCAGGCCGGATTTTTGGTCGGGGTATTGGCGGCATCGGTGACCGAAAGTGGCATCATCGCCGGAGTCTATGGGATTGACATTCCGCCTGTGGTGCGCTTCCGCAATGGTTATGAACAGGGCGCGCGGTATGTCAATCCAGACATCACCGTACTCGGCGTCTATATCGACGATTTTCAAGCGCCAGACAGAGGCGCGAGCGCGGCTGCCCAATTCATTGGTGAAGGCGCAGACGTGATTTTTGGCGCGGGCGGGCCAACTGGCTCTGGTGGGATTACCCTGGGCGCACAGCAGGAGGTATGGGTGATTGGGGTCGATCAGGACGAATATTTCACCACATTTGGCGGCGGCGAATCACCCGGCGCGGAATTTCTCATCAGCAGTTCTATCAAACGGGTCGATAACGGGGTCTATGACTTGATTGAGCGCGTGGTCACTGGCGAAGGCTTCCCCGAAGACAGCCTGTACGTGTTAACGGTTGAAAATGAAGGGATTAGCTTTGCCTGCCGTCACGACGCCGAGATTGGCGTCCCCTGTGATGAGGATGGCCTCCCCGATTTAACGGGCGATGATGAACTCACTGTGGTAATGCGCGAGGTCATGGACGGTTTGCGCGATGGCACACTGGAAACCGGTGTGGACTTCCAGACAGGCGAACTCATCGAGGAAGCGACCGCCGCCGCACCCTCCGCGCCTTAATCACCTCACGCAATCTCGCTGAATAAACGACGGCTGTCTGCATGGGCAGCCGTTTGGATTCGTTGGCTTAACTGCCATAAGGCAAAAGGTGTATCGTTTCCGGCGTATAGGCAATGCCGACCTGCTGCCCGGTGGCGAATATGGACTCATAAAGCGGGTCTGTTTCCAGAACGATGAGCGCTTGCCCATTGTAGGACACGACATATTCAATTTCCGACCCCAGATACATCGCCTGCAACACTTCGACCTGCATCAAGTCCGGGTCATCGCGCAGCGTTAACCCTTCGGGGCGCACGACGGCAATCAGTTCATCGCCGACGGCGGGCGTCTCCGCCATAGGACGTTCAAGCGTGTGTCCGAATAATGTCACCTGAACATTGTCGCCATTGACCGCTTCGGCCTCTGTCGGGACAAAATTGGCGCGTCCGATAAAATCGGCGACAAAGCGTGTGCGCGGCGTGCGATAGATTTCGGGCGGCGTGCCCATTTGCTCGATTTTGCCGCTGTTCATCACCACAATCCGGTCCGATAGGGCCATCGCTTCGACTTGATCGTGTGTGACATAGACACTGGTGATATTGAGGCGGCGCTGCAAGGCGTGGATTTCGCCACGCATCTGCACGCGCAGTTTGGCATCGAGATTGGAGAGGGGTTCGTCAAACAGCAGCACACGCGGCTCCATGACCAGGGATCGCGCCAGCGCAACCCGCTGCTGCTGACCGCCGGATAGTTCGTTCGGGCGGCGTTGTGCTAATCCAGACAGGCCGACTTGTTCGAGGACGGCGTTGACCTGCTGCATAATTGCCGCGCGCGCGAGCTTGCGGACTTGCAAACCATAGGCGATGTTGTCATAGACACTCATGTGCGGGAACAGGGCATAACTCTGAAACACCATCGCCATATCGCGTTTGTTGGGCGCTTGCTGCGTGATGTCCTTATCGTCGAGGATGATTGTACCTGCTGTCGGCGTTTCAAAGCCTGCGATAAGACGCAGAGTCGTGGTTTTGCCACAACCACTTGGCCCCAACAAGGTCACAAATTCGCCACGATCAATCGTCAAGGATACATCATCAACAGCCCGCACATCGCCTTTCTTATCGCGCTGTGGGAAGGTTTTTGAGATGTGCTGCAATGCCAGTGTGCCCGTGACAGGTGGGTGGGTCATTGTCATTTATGCGCCTCCTTCCAGTGTGCGTTCTGCACCCGTGGTTGAACCGACTGTGATATAGAGAATGCCAATAGCCGCCAACACAATCGAAATCAATATCACACAATAGGCGAAGGCATTGCCAAAGCGTCCATTTTCGACTTCGTTCAATATCTGGTGAGTCATGATGCGGGTTTGGGGCGTCGTCAAAAAGACAATGGCGGAAATTGTGGTCATCGAACGGGCAAAGGCATAAATAAGCCCGGAGAGAAAGGCCGGGCGAATCAGCGGCACAGTCACCCGGCGAAAGGTCGTCAGATTGTCCGCGCCGAGACTGATTGATGCCTCTTCAATAGCCGGGTCGATTTGGCTCAAGGCGGCCACACCAGAACGCAGCGCCGCCGGGACACTACGCACGATAAAGACCAGAACGATCGCCACTGCGCCGCCGAAGACCGCCCGTCCGCCGACCAGCTTGGGAATCAACGTAATGGCAAATGGCTCGTCACCATTCATGAAGGGCAGCGTAATGTTGATTGGATTGTTAAAGACCAGTAGATAACCGATGCCCAGCACCGTGCCGGGAATCGCGATGCCCATCATGGCCCCGAAATCGAGCGCGCCCCTCCCTAAAAACTGCTTTCGCACTACCAGAAACGCGATGAGAATGCCGATAAATCCCGCAATCGGCGTCGCCAGGGCGGACAGCAGCGTGGTATCGGTCATCGCTTCCGACCCGATGCCGTGAATGACATAATCAAAATGTTCGAGTGTCAAGGTATTATTCACGCCAAAAACGCGGGTGAGTGAACCAACCACGATTGTCCCATAAATGAGGACAATCAGCAGCGAAATTGCCATCGCAACGGTGAACAGCCCCCATTTCACCACCGGGTTTGTAATCTGCTGCGGTACGCCAGAGGGCTTGCCGGTGACCGAAATGACCGATTTACGACTCACCCAATAGCGTTGAATGACAAATACCGTCAATGAGGGCAGCAGTAAAATGACCGATAGGACTGCCGCGCCCGTGGTATCATAAAGGCCAATGACCGATACATAAATGCGGGTCGCCAGCACCTCATAATTGCCGCCCAGCACCAGCGGGTTGCCCAGATCGGCGATTGATTCGACAAAGAGCAGTAAAAACGAGGCGGCAAGGCCCGGGGCAAGCATGGGCACGGTGACTGTTCGGAAGATGCGCCATTTACTCGCGCCAAGATTGGTCGCGGCTTCTTCTAACGCCGGGTCGAGCGCTTCCATCATGCCTTTGAGGTTGAGATAGGCAATCGTGAAATAGGAGATGGCGAGTACGAGCGTCAGACCATCCAGACCGTAGATGTCGTACCGCACACCAAACACCTGCCGGGAGATGATGCCGTTGCGCCCAAAGAGCAGAATGACCGCGCTGGCAACGGCAAATGGTGGCGAAATAATGGGCACGATTGCCATCAGGTGCATGAAGCGTTTAAAGGGTACGCGCAATTTCACCTGCACAAACGCGAATAGGAAACCCAATGCCGTGCCAACCGTCGCGACAGTCACCCCCATCACCAGCGTATTGGTGAAAATCGTCTGGTAAGTGCTGCCACCGATGTAATTGCCGAAACGTTCACTGCCTTCGGGCGAGGCGCTTTCGCCGACCATCGCTAGAATCGGCAGGAGAATGGCAATCGCCACAAACAGCGTGACCAATGCCAGACCAATGGCGAGAATGGGGTCCTGGAGTATCCGGCGGAATTCGTTGGTTGTTTTGTTGCGTAAGGTTGTCAAGGGCGTCTTCCTGTGAGTATAACAATGCACCCCCGCCTCAATTGCAACGGGGGTTGGCACGGTTTTACAACACGATACAGCCTGCGCGCCACTTATTCAGCAGGTTCAGGCGCGATTTCCTCATCAAAACGTTCCGCCATCGCTGTGCGATTCATACCCGCAGCCACGAAGTTATAATCCACCAGATTCACCTGGCTCAGGTCAACCGCCAGTTCGGGCAGCGGTGTTTCGGGATTGGTCGGAATCTGAAGCGAGTTGACGGTCGCGCCGATGGATTGTGCATCGGCAGTCAGTGCCCAATCATACCATATCCGCGCGGTATCGGGTTCTGGGCCATTGGCGATGATGGCCATCCCACCGATTTCATAACCCGTGCCTTCTTCGGGGAAGGTATTGACCAGAATGCCCTCATAGCCCTCGACCTGAAGTTTCACACAATCATGCGAGAAGATGATGGCAACGCCGATTTCCCCATTCCCCGCCATCGTGCCCGGCGCAGAACCAGAGCGCGTATATTGCAGGATATTGTTGTTGAGCGCGTCGAAATATTCAAAGCCGAGGTCAATTGCGGCCTCTGTTGGGAAGCCTTCTTCATCATAACCCGTGCCTTCTTCTTCGGCTTCCAGACGATCTGCTGCGAGGGTGATGTTCGTCCAGAAGGCGGTGAAGGCCGTGCCCGATGTCGCGGGATGTGCCATCGCCACATTGCCAGTCAAAGCCGGGTCAAGCAGCGCGTCCCACGATGTGGGCGGTTCGAGGCCCAATTCTTCCAGAATCTCAACATTAGAGCAGAAGCCCAGCGCGCCGACATAAACACCCGTCCAATAACTATCCGGGTCACGCAGGTCTTCGGGGATGAGTTCCGCATTGGGCGATTCATACTGGTCGAGCAAGCCTTCTTCGGTCGCGGCGATGAACGCATCCGCCGGGCCGCCCCACCAGACCGAAAATTCGGGATTATCGGCTGTCGCACGCACGCGCGCCAGTGATTCACCCGACGACATCCGCACGTATGACGTGGCGATGCCCGTTTCTTCTTCGAAGGCCTGCGTCATGGCGATGCACCAATCTTCCTGTGGCGTACACAGGAGGGTGAGTGTCATATCCTCTTGTGCCACAACAGGCGCCACAGACAGAATCAACATTAAAGCAGCAAACAACAGCCATTTTTTCATGAGATGTGCTCCTGATTGATTTTTGAAAGATGGGCGTATCGTGTTAAGCCCACGTTAAGAATTTAACAAAAATCTCTTTCTTTCGCAAAATTTCGTTGGAATCACCGCGCGCCCTCCCAAAAGGTTCACAACCGCTATTCCTATAGCACCAATTCGTTAAAACGGTTATATTAAGCAGGTCGTCCCTGTGTGTTTTTGGCGCATTTTCATAGGCTTTCAACCACATCGCACGACCCCGGATCACAATGGCATAAAGATGATGCCCATCAAACGTAACAGAGACAAACCGTCATGCCCCGTTTATTTGTCGCCATAGACATGAATGCCGAAATCAAAGCCCACATCGCCGAGTTGCAACTGGGGATGCCCGAAGCGCGTTGGACACATCGCAATCAACTGCATTTGACGCTGCGCTTCATTGGGGATGTGTCGCCTAAAACGATGACCGCTGTCGATATGGCCTTGAGCGAGATTCAGGCCGGGTCGTTTGCCATGCGGCTGCGCGATTTAGGGCATTTTCCGCCGAAGGGCAAACCGCGCATTTTATCGGCACAGGTCGATGACTGCCCGCCGCTGATGGAGTTGCAGAAACAGGTCGAGGCAGCGGTGGTAGCTGCGGGCATAGAAGCCGAAGGCCGCCGCTATTCCCCGCATGTGACGATTGCCCGCTTCAAGCAGCCGCCGTCACATAACCTCATCGGGCGCTATTATGATACCAATGAGGGCTTCGTCACGAAAGCGATGCTGGTAGACCGTTTCGCCCTCTATTCCAGCATCCTCTCGCCCGCTGGCGCACGCCACAAGATCGAGGCCGTCTATCCCCTCAAACAGCGAGAAACCTGAACCATCCGCCATTTCGTCCGTGCCATTTTTTACCATTTTTTCGGATTTCACATTGGAAAAGACGCTATACTATAAATATTACACAAAGTAAAGGAATGGTAATATATGCCAATTCTTGTGCGCTGGGCGAATGCAGACAAAACCATTATCCACACAATTTATCGTGGCGCGTGGACATTGGACGATTTCCATATAGCGATTGACGAAACCTATGCGCTGACGATCAGTGTGCAGCACACGGTCCATTTCATCAGCGATTTTCGCGATAGCCAATCGACACCGACTAAGCTGCTTTCCGCAGGACGGCATGTGGAAAATAAGAAAACGGGGAACAT
>CAZTLI010000222.1:0-8686 GCA_964614375.1 uncultured Anaerolineaceae bacterium | reverse complement strand
CAAATAGGATGATTGATACAGCAGAGCCAACGATATGACGCGGGATAAATGTAAGCCCCCAGCCAATATAACCGCCGCCTTGCCCCGCCCGCGCGACTGCCAGCATTTCCGGGTCGTTTGCTGCGAGATGAAGCAGCGCAAACACCGATAAAAAGGCCGTTTCGATAGCCAGGATACGTACAGTTGGGAATTTAATCACAACGCCCATTTTGGGCAGCAAAATAATGATACCTAACGCGAGGATACCCCCGGCAACCAGCACACTCCCATAGCCGAATAGGGATGTGAGCGCATTCGACCACGCTGCCGAGAGACTGGCATCGGTCGAGGCATTAACCAGCGCCAACATCGAAACGACGCCGAAGACAATGAGCACAATCGCCGCGATTTCATCGCCCCAGGGTGGAATACTATCCAGCAAGGTATCCCAAAAGTCCGGCGAGATAGGGTAGTGTTGCTCGTCTTCCCCGCTTTTGGCCCCCGACTGCTCAAAACCCGTAAGACTCTGCTGCTGGGCAGATGGCTGTGTGCTCTCTGTGGTTTGCGCTGTAGAACTTGTACGCTTCACGGAAAGATGACCTGTTCTAGTCTAACAATTTCTAAACCTATTATAGGCGTTTTGGCGCTTTTTGTTCTACACCTATTATGACATTGACCCTTCGTAGAATGCAAAAGGCCAGCCGATGCTGTTGGGCTGGCCTAATCAGGTGCGCGAACGGTGGATCATTCAACCAAACGCAGACTCAGCCCCAGACGCCGCGCTTTTCCGTCGATATTCAAGATACGCGCTTCTACTGTTTGACCTTCGTTGACGACATTACGGGGGTGCAAGAAGTGGCCTTCTGCTAACTCTGAAATGTGGATAAGTCCTTCGAGACCTTCTTCAATGCAGGCAAACGCGCCAAAATCAACCACATTGGTAATCACACCCCGCACAATTTCGCCCGGATGATAGCGTTCATGCACTGTTGCCCACGGGTCAGGATATAGTTGCTTTATGCTGAGCGCAATCCGTTCTTCATCGGGATTCACGTCGAGCACATAGGCTGTCACGTCTTGTCCGCGTTTTAAGATGTCTGACGGATGACCGACTCGTCCCCAGCTCAGTTCACTGATGTGGATAAGCCCTTCCAAACCGCCCAGGTCAACAAAGGCGCCGAAGTCGCATAAGTTGGTGATCGTACCCGTGACCGTATCACCAATCTGTAACTTGTGCAGGATATGTGACCGTTCGCCGGGCGCAGCCTGGGCTGCCCGCTCGGACAAGATGAGCCTGTTTTTTTCTGGATTCAATTCGATGACCCGTAACGTCAGTGTTTGACCGATGCGATTGACAAGCGAATCGCGCCGTGTATTGGGATTCGCCGCAGCGGGAAATTGATTGAGTTGACTGGCAGGTACAAATCCGCGCAAAGAGCGCCATTCAACCAGCAGCCCGCCGCGATTATACCCGACAACTTTGAGGTCAATCACCTCGTCATTATCGGCAATCGTCTGAATTCTTGCCCAATCCGAGCCGATTTCGACATTGATTGGTGGATGGGTGTAACCATTAAATGGTGATTCGCCAGCAACATCAAATTGGTCATCGACCTCCAGATTTTCTGGTATGGCTGTGCCGGTAAACTCCCCCTCGTTAAGCAGCGCCGACCAATACCCTTCATCAGGGTCTGGTGGCATATCCTGTGAATTGGGTCGCCGCATATTAGCAGACATGACTCTTCCCTTTTAAAACAACTAGAAAACAGCAATCGACCTCAATTAAACGGGTCATTTTCACTAAAACCCCCTGAGCTGGTCATTATAGGGAGCAGTCGATTGCTTGTCAAACAGACCGAATGCTGCCAATTATGGTCTTAAATTCCTAAGAATGTTTAATCTTCTTCAATTACATGGGAAGTAGAGGAATGCGTGTTTTATTGGCGCAACTTTTGGAGCGTGACACGATGTGAAGTTCCATGCGGATACATAAGCACATCAGCCTTTAAGTTACGGCGGGTTCGCGATCACTCACCATTGTGACTGCGTTGCAGGGCCGCTTCTTCCATCAGGATGACGGCATCGGTCACGGCATCTATCGCGGCGCGCTGCTTACGGTAGAGATCGGGTTCGCTCATTGCCAATCGTCGAGCGACATCGCGCACTTTTTTCTTTTCCACAAACCGCAAATGCGAAATATTATATAGTGTCCACTCCGGGCTGGTCATTTTGCGCTCTCCCGCAGGACGTTGGGCTTCTATGGCGTCATTAAGCAGTGTCCGCAGGGCATGAACGGGTGTCTCGCCGTCGCGCTTGCAGATTTCTTCAACGCTACGCAGCTCCAAGAGACGACTCTTGGTGAGGCCGGGTCCACCCCAATAGTGGCGCAGGGCGGCGCGTACCTGCTCCCATACCTGTTCGCGATCAAGGTTATGGTGGATGTTGGAGGATGCGATACTGCGTCCCTGTTTGAATTCGAGTTCCTGTGCTTGACTGCGATCAATATTAATCTGGGGCAGCAAGCCTTCTAACGCGGCATAGACTTCTTGCTGCAACAGCATATCATCGAGTGTGCGGGCGGCGCGGTTGACATAGCGATAGAAGGTGCGTTCTTCGTCGGCAGCAAGTTCAAGTTGGTCAGATTGGGCTTCGATGCCCATGAAGCCAATGAGTGTGTGGCGACCATTATCGCCGCCAATGCGTGAACTCCATAAGGGCACGACCCAATATGATTCCCACAGGCGTGTTGCAGGGGTTTCGGGGTCTGTTTCATATAAGGGCGTGATTGCTGATGTGACATTAGCCTCAATGTCGTGTTCAACCTGCTCGTCGTCACCGATGATTTTGATGATTTCTACATCTTTATCTGTTAGCGCAGCGATGAAGGCCGTGTTGACGCGCAAATAATCACAGGTTGTTTCGAGCAAGGCAGCAATCAGTTGCAGCAGATCGTTGCGGGTGAGGAGGCGTTGGCTGAGCGATTGCAGTTTGGCAAGCTGGGAATCATCCTCGTCATAGTAAATCAACCATTTTTCGAGCCAGGGGATAGACAGAGAAATCATCCACTGCCACAGCAGAATGATACTGACGACCGCAAATGGGATGAATTCTGCGCTGCCTAGACCCAGTATCCGTGTTGTGGGTGTCACAAAGGTTATGACAATGAGTGCAAGTAACGCCGTCGCGGGGCCTTGCAGCATCATTCGTAAGAGTTCTGCTTTTACGACACGGTCTGGACGATTCGAGCCGAAGAATGAAAGCGGATACGCCAAAAACAGCAGCATTAAAATGACGAGGATATTGGCAAGATTGAGTAGGATGAGGGCGGCGATGGAAAATTCCTCCCCCGGCTCTAGCAGCACCGAATAAGGAAAGACCCCAATCGCGGGCGTCAACATCGCGATTTGCAAATAGGTCATGCGTCGGCGAGTGCCTGTGGTGAGACAGCGCACACGGGCACGGTGGACATTGACGAAGGCGACAACGCTCGCAAGGACAAAATACAAGACATATAGCGGAAATACAGGCGCGGCGCGCATACCGGGCGGCGTACTGCCGGCGACAGGTTGGACAAGCACATCCGTAAACGCCGCCATCACCAGAAATGCAATGCTAATCAGGTAGAGAATGCGGACGATGCGCCGCCGCCGCCCCCGCGAATGCAGGCCAGTGGTTGCCAATAGTGCATCTGACAGGTGAATGAGCGCCGCCGGGATGAGGGCAATGCCAATCCATTGCAACCGCAGTGCTGCGGCGTGTAACTGGCGTGATGGATCAAGCGTGATGAGTGCTTCCCAGAAATAGACAACCGTCACTGTCGCCAGCACAATTGCAGACGTGCGCGCGACCCGATTATTGCGATTGCGCGTGAAGTTATAGAGCAACAGTGATGCGGCAATGATGACAATCCCGGCGGTGAGCGTTTCGTTGAGTAAATCGAGAAATAGCAGCAGTAGATTATCGTTCACGGTGGAACCCTATGACCTGTCACACAATAGTAGTGTAGCGCACGGATATGAGAACACCAGTGGAAAATATGACAGCGCTATAGCTTAACGTATCGTCATACCGAAAAAAATAGCAATATCCTGACTGGGGAGGTATTGGTCGTTGAAGCCGCAAAATGTGAAGCCAAATGCCTGACAGAACAACATCGCGGGGTAATTCTGCGTTTGCATCTCAATAATCAGTTGGGTCAAACCATGCTCGTGCGCCCATTGGCGCGCCACGGTCAGGAGTCGTGTGCCAATGCGGTGGCGACGAAACGGCTCGCTGACCACGATGTCTTGTATAAGCCCATAATTTTCGACAGGCTGGCTCAACATCGTCAGGTAACCGAGTACATCAGGCTCGTTTCGTAGCGCGGCGATCAAAAAACACTGGTCGGTGGCCAATGCGCGTTCGAGTCGGGCTTTGCTGGGTTGATATTCTGTGCGTAATGTACGTGGGAGACGTTCGGTGTTGAACTTGATGTGCCACTGTGTAGGAGATTGTTGTATCTGCATTTGCCACACATGGTCGGTTTCATAATGATGGTCGAGCGCTAAGCAGGGTGGAATATCCTGCTTCAAACCATCACGGATGACAAAGCCAGCGGTCGCGGTCATGATGTTATGCCAGATATGCGTCCCCAAATGTGCCGCTGACCTGTACTTCGATCAGCGGGGCATCGGGATCAGCGTCACGACTCATGTAGACACCGGGTTCGACTTCCTCATAGCGATTTCTATCCCAGTGGACTTTGAAGAAGCGGCCTGTTTTCGTGGCGATGAGGCTTTTATACGCCGGTGGTGTGACGATATGGATGTTACCCAGCGTCGAATGGAGTTTTAGCGAACCAAACGCTTCGGGTGGGCAGACCAGATGAATATCGCCAAAACCAGTGGCGACCAGAACGGTCTGGATAATCAGGCTCGATAAATCGAGGTTGACCTGTCCCAGATGGGTGCTGATGAACAGTTCCCACGGCATTTGTCTGGCGATGCCCATTTCCCAATCGTTGAGCGAAAGCCAGGGCGTTTTTGACCGATCCATCACCAGATGCGCGTGTGCATCTTGCACCGTGAGGTCGGGGCGGGATTGATAGGCATATTGGCCTGCGATGAGTCGCTCAGGGGTATTGAGCGCACGGATACCCACGTCAACACTGCCCGCGCTAATTTCCAGCGTGCCCGATTCCACACTGCCGCGCGTGATGCCGAAACGTCGTGCTTCTCCGCCGCCGGTGACATCGCCCCGAATCAAAACCTGTGCCCCTACCACAACCAGCAGTAGAGGCCACAGATTGATGACATTAAATTCGCCGAGCAGGAGGAAATTGTGCAGTAAAAGCACAATCCCGATGAGGGTAAACGCGAGAGGCCATAACACGGGCCCGCCTGTGCTTCGTCCGCGCAACCCGTTACTCCTCGTAGAGGTAATCACGTAGAATCACATGCGCCGATGACTGTCGCAAACGGTTGAGCGCCTGTGCTTCAAGCTGGCGAACACGTTCACGGGTGACGCCGATAGTCTGCCCGACTTCTTCGAGCGTATAGACGCGACCATCCGCGAGACCATAACGCAAACGCAGAATTTGCGCTTCACGGGGTGGCAGACGATCCAACGATGCCTGAAGTTGTTCGTGCAGCAGATGCGTCGCGACTTCCTCTGCCGGGGCCGGGCTGTTGGCGTCTTCTACAAAATCGCCAAACGTTGAATCACCTTCGTCGTCGATAGGTGTTTCGAGGCTGACCGGACGGCGCGCGATTTCCAGCAGGTTTTCGACCTTATCGGGCGTGGTTTCCATGCCGAGTGCCAATTCGTCGATATTCGGGTCACGCCCCAGTTCTTGCAGCAGTTGCAACTGCACCCGGCGCATCCGATTCAGTTGGTCGCCCATGTGAACTGGCACACGAATCGTCCGACCCTGGTCGGCGACCGCGCGACTGACTGCCTGCCGAATCCACCATGTGGCGTAGGTACTGAACTTGTGCCCGCGTTGATACTCGAATTTATTAGTGGCGCGGATCAGGCCGATGTTGCCTTCCTGAATCAAATCAAGAAAGGGTACACCCCGACCAATGTATTTCTTCGCGACACTAATCACCAGACGCGCGTTGGCCCGAATCAGATGTTCCTGCGCCATTTCGCCGTCTAACATCAGCGCCTGCAATTCGGTGGTTTCGTCGAAGGTGTCCTGGCCTGCGTTTTCGAGTTCTTCCAGCTTGACTTTGGCGAATTCGCCCGTTTCCATGCGTTTGGCGAGATCGACCTCTTCTTGAGCGGTCAACAGGGGAACACGCCCGGCCTCTTTTAGATACAGGCCGACCACATCATCTGTATCCAGGGCTTGCTGATAACCTGCATCTTCCGAAAGGTCATCATCACGCAGCAGGAAAACAGGTTCTTCCTCGTCTTCACTTTCCTCATCAAAGTCGCCGATTTCGTCATCATCCAGGCCGCTGTCGAGCGCAAGATCAAAGTCGAAATCGTCGTCCGCGTTATCGCCGAGTTTCGCGCCGTCGGGTGGTGAACCCGGTATCACATCCACGCCCGCTTCGAGCAAGGAATCCATGATACTATCGAGCAGCGCAACATCCTGCTCGACATTCGGCAAAACAGCCAAAATGTCATCATAGGTTATCGAACCCTGACGCTTGGCCTTTTCGATGAGTTGAGCCTGAAGCTCTTCGTTTTGCACTTGCACCTGTACCATCATCATAGGTTTACACACGCAAAGTCCACCACCATCCCACTTAACTGATGGTTGGTAGTAGACATCTCCATTGACCGAACAATTATGACGCAAAAAACTGGCATTGGCGAATATTGTTATATTCACCAGATTGCATAGTGGCGTCCAAAAATAAAGCCGACTATTTTAGCCAATAAACCCTGCCGTAGAGACAGGGACACTTTTCGCGAGGTGCAGGTTTTGACCAGCATCGCATCCAATACTGTACCGATTTCGCCATAGCTTGTCAAGCAATTAGCGTTAAGGATTTTCCGGGATTTTATAGCGAATTTATGTAATGTTAATAATTGTGCCAGTGACGCAGTTGATACATTGATCTCCATGTGTGTCCGTATCAGTCATCGGGATTGGCTTCATTGAGGTAATAAGTCAGGAAGGCAATCGGGTCGGGGTCACGCGGGATGAGATAGATAAATTCGTGTTCATCCACGAGCGCATAATAACTGTCGCTGGTTGGGTTACGATTACCCACCGCGATGACGTGCCCCGTGCCATCGCGCAGGATAATTTCGATGAATAGGCTGGTTTCATCTAAACTTAAGCCGAAGTCGCTCAATGTGATGGCCTCGTCAATCGCGATACTACGGCTGTAGCCCATCGTCGCAACAGTGCGGGCAATGGCATTAGCGACCGTCTGGTCAATTGGGCGTCCGTTTGCATCTGCCCACAAATCATTGTCGCCACGACCTATGACAAATGTGTGCCCCAGTTGTGGATTTTGTAGGCGAATGGCGAAAATATCATCCACATCCCACGCCGTATAAAACGGTGTTGCGAGGTCTACCGCGCGCGTGGGTTCGGGGTCAATTGTGGCGGGTGAAATAAGATAAACGGTGTCGCGCCCTTCTACCCGTGCATAGAGGCGGTTATCCCCGGTGCTGCGTCCGACAAGCAATCGCCGCGTCGTCTCATCTCGCAGGGTAATCGCGAAAATGATGCTGGCGTCCGGTTCAGTCAGACCAAAGTTGGTGTATTCATCCGGTTCGACACCGGGTACTGTGCCCGTGAAACTGCGCGTGATGATATTGTTGACATACGCTTCAGCATTCGCTTGCACCGTATCTGTCGTGCCATCAGGCAGCGTCACCAACCAGCGGTCATCGTCCATACGCTCAAAACGCAGCGGCTCGTCAGTGTTGGGTTCGCTGACAATGAGGCTTTGAACGTCGTTCGTTGTCAATCCGGGGAACAACCGTGTCGGGTCATTGGTGACAGTCTCGCTATCACCTGAAGTGCTGCCCGACGTTTGAGGCGATGGCGCAGGCTGCGAATTTTGCGTCAATAGCAACATTACCATCCCGATGAAGACGGCTGCCAATATGAGAAGTGAACCGCGTCCTCTCATGCGCGCAACCTCCTCAACCACACAATCACACCCGCTGCAAACACGATACCGGGCATAATGACGATGGTCAGCAGGCGAATGCTGTCAAGCGTGGGGCCATCTATTGTCAACACGGGCAAACCACCGATAATGCCTTCGATTGGGAATGTCACCCGTTCACTAAAGCCAGTCAGCCATGCTAATCCGTCGGTGAAGAGGATGGCATTGCCGTTCGTCGCGAATATCTGCCCATTGGTCACGAAATCGCCATCACCAATGAGCAGCACACGGGCATTCGTATCTGTATTCCACGCCCATGCAACCGTCGGCATAGGGCCGGGGAGGTCTTCGCCACCGTCGAATGCGTAGGTGTTGCTTTCGGATAGAGTCTGTAAATTGGTTTCACCAAAACTCTGGTCAGACGACATCACGACCCAACCATTGTTGACGGGTGGTGTATTGCTGACATCAATGCCGCGCGCGACACGGAACAATGTGAGCGTATCTGGTTCGTTTTCTACGGCGATACGCTGACCAATCGGCGTGGACGACGATACGGCGAAGCTCATCACATCCAGCGGTGTCTGACTGCTGGCGATGGGGTCAACGATTACGGCGTCCATCGTTCTGATGCCATAGTTATCCCA
>CAZTLI010000221.1:0-8706 GCA_964614375.1 uncultured Anaerolineaceae bacterium | reverse complement strand
GGGGTATTGCAGGTATAACCGCTGATTTCTGGCCCTTGCATCAGGCCACCAATCCAATTTTGCTGCCGACGATGGTCGAGGATGAGATGCGCGAGGACTTCGTTGGCGCTCCATTCGCCTTCTGCGGGACGTTTGGCGGCTTCGGCTTCGCTCACACCCTTGAAGATGTCATCCAGCGATTTCTTGATTTCGGCATGTTCAGCCGCGACCCGTTGGGACAAGGCTTTGAAGTCCTTCGGCAGTTCGGGCACCGGGTAGCCGCGTAGTTCCAGATCAACCGTGCGCTTTTCGCCATCGCGATAATACACCACTTCGACACGATCACCGACACCTTTGTCGCCCAGCGTTTGCCCGATGTTGGTATCGGCATTGATGATGACGCCATTGACTTTGACGATGACGTCGCCCGCTTTGAGACCCGCAAGCGCGGCGCTGTAACCATCGACCAGACTGTTGATGAGCGCGGCGGCGGGGTCTACGCCGAGTTCTTTAGCGCGTTCTTCAGGCACTTGACCGGGATAAATGCCGATAATCACCCGATCAGTGACGCGCTTGTCGCTGCCTTCTTCCAATGCGACAACGAGGTTATCGAGTCGGGTTTCCCAATTGTCTTGATACCGGCTGATGTCGGCAGCGTCGTCAAAGTCGCTGTGGGTGAGCGTGACGGCGGTTTTATCGCCTTTTGCGGCAATGTCTATCGTGACCAGCGAATCATGGGTTTCGCCCATCCCGCGCCATGTGAAAGCGACGGTCTTGTCTTTTTCGAGTTTGGTGAACACGCCCATCGCGTAATACTGTTCCTGATACCAGTGGAACAATACGTGCCCATTTTCTGTCGCGTTGAGGTGGGCATCGCCCGTGAACCAGTCCCGCAGGCGGTCACGGTCTGTAAAGGCCAGATACACCTGTTCGGGTTTGGCTTTGATGGTGCGGGTGAGTGTCAGTGTTTGGGTAGGGGTTGCAGTAACCATGTTTTTTCTCCTTAAAGCGTAACAATACAACAATTAACAATGGGTGCTGTCGATTTCGCTGGCGAGGATATGGCGCAGGACGTGGGTATTGGCATGAGGACGATGGGACGACCCGGAAGCCGTCCCAGTCTGCTGCTTACAATAGAACCGACCAATTTTCTACCAATACAGCTCAATCTAACCAAATTACCCACTTAATCGCATAATCAGGGTTATTATATGCAATTTAGTGGATTATTGCAAGTTTGTGAAAAATTTCTGAATTTTAGTTTGAAAATAGTAATCCGCAAGCATTATTTTAATGTTGTTTTATAATGGTTTAAATTGCGTATAAGTTTGCGGTTGATGGGCGGAATAGGTGCAAACAAGGGATTTAAACCCCTTGCCGCAGTGAAACCCTCCCTACTTATACCCAACAGCCAGGATTGAATCTATTTGATGGGTGTGGTGAATTGAAAAGTCCCCATTATTCCGGGAGAATGTTCCAATGAAATATATTCGTGTACTGACAATCATGCTGGCACTGATGCTGCTGGCGAATACGGCGCTGGCACAAACCATAGGAATCACGTCCAGCAATGCGAATGCGGTGACACAGGCGGCGATCCTCGGACGCGGAATTATTAAAACGGTGAGCTGGTCGAATGATGGCGAAGTGATCGCTGTCGGATCGTCGATTGGCGTGTGGTTTTATGATATGACCGAAGGCGGCGCTGAACCGCGTTTGCAGACCGGGCACGATTTTGTCGTCAATGGCGCGGTCTTCAGCCCCAGCACGGCGCAAATTGCCACTTTCAGCGAAGACCGCACAGCGATTATCCGTGACGTGGAAACGGATGAACAACTCGATATTGTGCGGCACGGTCAAGGCGTGACCGATGTCGAATTCAGCAACGATGGCCTCTATGTCGTCACCACCAGCGCAGACCGTAATGTGCGAGTCTATAACCTCGATACCGATGAAACTGTAGTCGTTCTGCGTCCGGGGCCGGTGGTGTATGCGGCGACCTTTAGCCCCAGCGCTGTCGAAGTGGCAACGGCGGATGCGGACGGCACGGTCATTATCTGGGATGCGGTCACAGGCGACGAGGTACGCCAATTACAGGGGCACGAAGGCGCGGTCAACAGCGTGATCTATGATGCCAGCGGCGCGGTCTTGATGTCTGGCGGGTTGGATGGCGATATTCTGTTCTGGAATACCAGCAATGGGCGTGTGATTAGCATTATTGAGGACGCGCACGCGGGCGGTGTGCTGGATTTGCAGCTCAGTCCCAATGGTGACACGCTAGCGTCAACCGGCGCGGATGGTGTGGTACGCTTGTGGAGCGTGCGCGACCGCACAGAAATCAGCGCCTTTGAGGGGCACACCGCCGCTGTCATCAGCGTATCGTTCAGCCCCGATGGCACCCGGCTTGTGACCGCCAGTGACGATGAAACAGCCCGCGTGTGGGATATCGAAAGTGGCGAGACCGTGCGCGTGATGGATGGCTTCACCGCCCCATTGACCGCAATGGCCTTTAGCTTCAATGGCGAGTTTGTCGCGGCGGCGGGTGATGATGGGCATGTGCGGATGTGGAATGCGTTCACACGCGCAGTCAATCCGGTTGAATTTCTCGGCCATCGTGAAGAGGTTAATGATGTCGTTTTCAGTCCCGATGGCGCGACGCTGGCTTCGGCTGGCATGGATTCGACCATTCGCCTGTGGGACGTGAGCGATATTGGCGACAACATGCGCGTGACCGAAGCCACCGTGCTCTATGGGCACAATGGCCCGGTGAGCGCCATTACCTTCAGCCCGGATGGGACTGTGTTGGCCTCTGGCGGTTGGGATAGCACCGTGCGTTTGTGGAATACGCGGACAGGTCGGGAAACATTGCTGCTGCATAATCGGGGTGGACGCATTGCGGAACTGATCTTCAGTGTCGATGGCGCGATATTGTCGGCAGTGAGCACGACGGGGCAGGTCGCCGCATGGCACATGGAGACGCAGACCGAACTCGCGCTGCTCCCGGTCCGACCCCAGACGCGCAGTTCCGCCATTAGCCCCAATCAAATCATCATCGCCACTGTCGGCAGCATTGATGTCGCCGATATTGACATCATCGAAGTCAATACCGGTGTGCTGCTCGCGCAACTGCCCGGTCATACCAGTTTTGTCAATCAACTGGGGTTCAATCCAGCGGGAACGGCGCTGGCCTCGACCAGCGATGATGGCACAGTCCGGCTGTGGACGGTGGCGGGCGAATAGACCAGGTTGGCCTTATCCAGCCATTTGAATATGCTATACTTACGAAGGCGGCGTTTGTGTCGCCTTCGTTGATTATTGATGAGGATGTTGCACGATGACTGTCGAATCGGAACGAGACCTGCGTGGATTGATGCGTATCGGGCAGATTTGCGCGAACACGATGATTTACATGGCAGAAAAAATGGAACCCGGCATGACCACCGAAGCCCTCGACCAGCTTGGCGCGGAATATATGGCGAAGCTGGGGGCGCGGTCAGCCCCGATTCTGGTTTACCGCTTTCCCGGTCATACCTGCATCAGCGTCAACGATGAAGTGGCGCATGGCATCCCCGGCAAACGGGTCATTAAAGAAGGCGATCTGGTCAATATTGATGTCTGCGCCGAACTCGAAGGGTACATTGGCGATACTGGTGGCAGTTTCGCCGTGCCGCCTGTGACCGCTGAAAAACAACGTCTGCTGGATTGCACCAAAGAAGCCCTGGCTGTCGCCCTTAAAGCAGCACAATCGGGCGTGCGTGTGAGCGAAGTTGGACGTGCGATTGAGAATTATGCCCGCAGCAAAGGCTATAAAGTCATTCGTGAACTCGGCGGACATGGCGTCGGGCGCAAAATCCACGAAAAACCCTCCATCCCCAATCACTACAACAAACGTGCGCGTGACCGTCTGACCGATGGCCTCGTCGTGACGCTCGAACCCTTTTTAAACGCGGGCAAAGGCAAAATCTATACCGCCGCTGACAAATGGACATTAAAAACTGTCGATGGCAGTCTGACGGCGCAGTTTGAACATACGATTGTCGTCAATGGCGATAGCCCGCTGATTATGACCATCCCGGCCTGATAACATCATAAAGGAAGTGGCAAAGCGCGGGCGAATCGGGCTGATTTGTCCGCGCATTTTCATACGATGATACGCCTCTGCTTCCGACTCTTACTAATCTTCACGCTCCTATCTGTGACCGTCATCGGCACAGGCAAAGTGCTGGGGCAGTTTCGGGATAGCAACACCTTGATGTATATCCGCCGCCTACAAGCTGGCTTTCCACAAATCTTTCTGCTGGATACATCCGCGCGTATCGAACAGGCATTAACCAACCGCCCAATCGGTATTTTCTGGAGACGATATTGTCTACATACTCAACCTGGACGCTGGTGACGACATCACCATTTACCGGGCCTTTTTCGCCCAATGGCGACCCTGATAATCCCTAGCTATCGCCATCATGTGTGAAGTCGTAGTGTTTGGTTTTGAGCGAATCGACGGGCATTTCGATAAAGAGTCCCGTGCCTTCGATTGCCACTGTGCCATCGGGCAGCAGCACCTCGCCACTGGTATAGGTTTTGCGCCCTTCGATACGGTCAATGCGCCCGGTGACACGCAGTTCACAGTCCAATGGGGCGGGATGACGATAATTGATATTGAGATTGGCCGCCAATGAGCGTTTGCCCGTCGCCCACACTGCCGCGCCCATCACCTCGTCTATCAACGACGCCAATACACCACCATGCACATGCCGGGGCGGGCCTTCCTGCTGTAGATGCAGCGTGACCGTGCCCCTGGCTGTGCCGGCGGCGTCACGGACAATTTCGAGGTTAAGCCATTCAGAAAAACGCGATTGATTGCTGCCGGGTCGGAGTTCGGTCACGATGGGTTATCCTGTATTGACGATAAAATACCCACCAGCCACAGACTGACGGGTGGGTATGGTGTACAAATCCGGGACGGCTTACGCGAACAACAGCAGCACCGAGATATTGTCTTCGCCGCCATTTTTGTTCGCCAGCGCGACCAATTTGTTGCACGCATCCTGCGGGTTGGTGGCGTTCAGCACCAGATTCATGATGGTATCGTTATCGACCTTGTTCCACAGCCCGTCGCTGCAAATCAACAATTTCGCGCCGGGTGACAGCCGACGTGAATAGACATCGACTTCGACCTCATCCTGAAAACCCAGCGCCTTATACAATTCATTGCCGCGATGGTGATTCGCCGCTTCGTCGGGTGTGAGCTGCCCAACTTCGACCAACCGCTGCACGACAGAATGGTCGCGCGTGATTTGCTCGATATTGTTGCGGATGATGAGATAGGCGCGGCTGTCGCCCACATGCGCGATATGCGAACGATCACCGAGCAGCATCACCGCTGTACAGGTCGAACCGCCGCCTTTGGGGATTTCCTCATGAATTTGTTCGTTGGCCTTCTGCACCGCATCAACCAGCACTTCCGTAATCGGCGGTAAATCGGTCAACTGCTGACCTTGCAACATCGGCAGATAGACCTGTGTTTGCATCTCTTTCGCCACTTCGCGCACCGCAATCGCCGACGCGCGTTCGCCATCTTCATGCCCGCCCATGCCATCGGCGACGATAAAGATGCCAAAGTCCGGGAAGCTGTCGGTGGTCTGACTGGTCGAAAAGAACGAGAAAATCGAGTCTTCGTTTTTATCGCGCATCAAGCCGACATCGGTGGACTGTCCAAAGGCGATGTGGGCATTGTCGCGCGAAATCACCGCCTCGACCGGAAGCTGGCGGGTCGCGCCGTCATTCGCGGGTGGTGGGGGATATTCTTCGGGCAGGCGGTCTGTATCGACACGCGGTTTTTCGGGGACATTGCTTTCCGTTGTGGCCTCGTCATCAACATCCGCCGCAGCGACAACCGGTGTTTCGGGTGTTTTTTCTTCTACAGCTTCCGAAACCTCTGTTTTAGGAGATGGGTTGTCGGATTTATTCTCTTCAGCATTAAATAAGCGGCGAAAGACATTCACAGCGAACCTCCACTCGATTCAGATTGTGCCACTATTATACGCCTATTCTACTTGCAGATGGGCGTATTATACAACCGAACGCGCCCTAAAACGGGGAATTCGTACCAGTGAAAGCAGGACACCAACCACAATCAGCGCCCCGCCGACCCATAAATTCGGCGTAATGGGTTGATGCAGCAGCACCGTCGCCAGGATTGCCCCGACCAGCGGTTGTGCAAAAAAGAACAACGACGCCACCGACGCATCCACCAGCGCGAATGCCCGATTCCATAACCATGCCGCGACTGCGGTGGATAATATACCCAGATACACAATGCCCAGCAGCGTGCCGCCATCGACTGTGCCAATCGAACGCGAGGTCAATTCAAGCGCGGCGGCGGGTATCGTCAGCAGCAGTCCGCCGATGAACGCGATGGTCGTGATGACCAGCGTATCCTGCGCCCGACTGACCGCCCGCACCAGCACCGAATACAATCCCCACGACACCGCCGCCGCTGCCAATATCAAATTCCCCACAAACGTCTCCGAACTAAAATCGGCTTGCGACAGGTCGATGATGATGATGACGCCGACTGTCGCCAGCACAACCGCAGCAACCCGTTGGAGCGTGAGTCGCTCACGCAAAATCAGCGCCGCGAACACCAGGATGAACGCGGGCGAGGCGCTCGTCACCAGCGCGCCATTCACCGCAGTCGATTTATCTGTGCCGACGAACTGCGCCCCTAAACTCAACCCAAAGCCGACCATGCCCACGCCCAGAATCTGCACAATCGTCGCGCGGGGTGGCAAAGTCGCGGCGGGGATACGCCACAAAAGCAAAGACAGCGTGATCACCGCTAGCAGCAGGCGAATCGTCAGGAGTGTAAATGGGGGAATGGTGACTAAAACAACATCGGAGACCACATACATACCGCCCCAGATAGCAGCGGCTGTGAGGCCATAGAGCGCGCCACGCACCATAGCGGCCTTGTGCCTTTGCGCTAGTCAAGCTGGCTAAACAGGCTGATTATAACAGCGGCAGTCGCACGGAGGCAGTGTGGAATGGGGCAGTATCCACACAGAGGGCGGCGCTTATGCCTGAATTGCAGACCTGCTAATCGCCATTCATCAAGCGACAGAGGCCGACACACTGGCAGGCGGCGCATTCTCGCGGATGATCTGGTGGGCGCGGCGCAGTCGTGGTGTGATGAAGACCCGACTGTGCAGCGTACCGCCTTTATGACTGAGCGCAAACGCCAGTTCACGGATGACATCTTCAGCACCGACAACGACAATCGTATCGAGTTTATCGGTGAGACGGTGCAGCATCATGTCGATTTCTGTCGCCAACGCCAGCCCCAGCGAGTCCGTATCTGCAACCTCGACTTTGAGGATGACATTCACCGGGCAATCGGCATCGTACTGCAATTGCAGCAGCGCCTCGGTTATCACCTGATACATATCAATATCCCACTGGCTTTGAATGGTGAATTGCACAATGTTGTGATTCTGGCTGTCGCAGCGCAAGTGTAGACTCATCGTATACCTCAACAAAGTGTTGATTTTCATACTTACATTAATTGTATGACAATTTTTTGTGGGCAATCATAAGGTTTTACGAATGATATATGAAAAGCATTAAGGTTTTACGGGGTGTCTCGTTTGTTGGCACAATTCATTCAGATGACAGCAATACCGGTTGCCGGGGCCGTTTCCAGAGGAGGAGGAGGATCAGGGTATTAAAGACCATCATCGTCATGCGCGGCACACTGAATTCACCTTCCAGCAGCGATACCACCAGCCACAAGACAATAATCGTCAGATTCAGGCCGATGGTCGCCGGGTATGCCCATGATCGCCCGATAAACAGGCCGAACGCCACCATCAATGCCACCAGCGCGGCGACAATCCCCAGCAAACCCAGCGCGATGAAGACTTGTCCGGCGGTGTGGGTTTGACTCAAGCTGCTGAGGTCGGCGGCGGTCATCGTCTGGGGCATCGTCTGGGCTAATACCGCCCGGACCGACATCAACCGGGACGACGGTTCAACGATGAGACTGCCCTGGATGACCAGTGTCAGACACAGGCATAAACTGCCCACGCCCATCAGCAGCACATACATGCCAATCGTCAGGCGTAGAATCAGGTCAGCATAATGGGTTTCGTCGTTCATAGATAGGATGGTAAACAAAAAATGGCGTCTCCGCCACTTTCGACGGGACGCCATCGGTTGTATTAAGTATGTGGAATAGATTAAGCCTGTCCGAGTGCCTGCTTTGTGCCTTGATCTGTCCAGAACAGGAAGATGATGATGGCGTTGATGATGATGAAGATGATCTGTACGATGCCAATCCCGCCACCGAACAGCGCCAACAACACCCAAACCGCAATCAACGCTCCACAGACACCGATTGTGCCCATGTATGACCAGGGCTTGCGTTGGAAGAGACCCACCGCAACCACCAGTGCCGCCACAGCCAGAACCAGACCGACGATACCGAAAATCGTAATCAATCCACCTGCACCTGCGGCTTGATTGATCGCATCCGTCGCTTCCTGCCCAATTTCAGACCCGGTTTCGGATGCCGCCTGCTGAACTGCACCGGAGATGCTGCCCAAAAAACTACCACCCACAACCAGCCCGATGTTCAGGCAGAAGCTGCCGATTGCCAGCAGCACCAGATAAATGGCGCTCACAACCGCTAATGTTGAATTTTGGCTTGCTCCTGATTTTTCAGCCATA
>CAZTLI010000220.1:0-8810 GCA_964614375.1 uncultured Anaerolineaceae bacterium | reverse complement strand
GCGTCCGCAAAAAAACGGCGTTATCTGATTATTTTCACAACTAACATAAGCCCGCCCTCTGCACAATAATCATTCAGAGTCTAATTGGTTTATCCATCAGTCGTTGCCGACAGCGGGCTTCAGCCTGCTGCCAATGGGCTAAAGCAGCGCCCTTGTCGATTCGGCGCGTTGTTTCCGCTTATCCATTAATGTCTCATTATAACGGCAGTAGTCGTATTGCCATCACCGCATACACGGGCTATAGTCTCTCCGGTTACCGTGATGTATAGGATGTAGGGGCTTTCTGCGAGAATGCCCACGGGATAGGAGAAGACAATCGCATGGCTGAAAATGACACCAAAACCGACAACGGTGAGAATCAAGACGAATCCCCCAAACCACCACCAGAAGTACCGCCTGTCGAAACCCAACATTCAATCAAAGCGGGCAAGACGACGCTCAAATACACAGCGACTGCGGGCATGATGCCGCTGAAAAATGCCGAATCGGGCAATACAGAGGCCAATATCTTCTTCATGGCCTATACCCTCGATGGACAGAAAGATACGGCAAGCCGTCCGCTGACATTTGTGTTTAATGGCGGGCCGGGTTCGGCCTCGGTCTGGCTGCATCTGGGCGCGCTCGGCCCCAAACGGGTGAAAATGCACGACTCCGGCTGGATGCCCAAACCGCCGTTCACACTCGTGCCCAATGACTATACATGGCTAGATCAGACCGACCTCGTGTTCATCGACCCGGTAGGCACGGGCTACAGCCGTCCGGTGAAGGCCGAAGATGGCAAAAAATATTGGAGTGTCGAAGGCGATGTGAAGTCCGTCGGCGAATTCATCCGCCTGTATCTGACGCGCTACAAACGCTGGACATCGCCGCTGTTCCTCGCGGGTGAAAGTTATGGCACGACGCGCGCCTCTGCCCTATCCGACCATTTATTTGATATGGGCATTGCCCTCAATGGCGTGGTGCTGATTTCGACGGTGATGAACTTCCAGACCATTCGTTTTGCAACAGGCAACGACCTGCCCTACGCCCTCTATATCCCCACCTACGCGGCGACAGCGTGGTATCACCAGAAATTGCCCAAAGACCTGCAAGCCAAACCCCTCAAGGAACTGATGACAGAGGTGGAAGCATGGGCGGAAGGCGATTATACGCTGGCGCTCGGTCAGGGCGACCAGATGAGCGACAGAGAACGCGCATCGGTCATCAACAAATTGTCACGTTATACCGGTCTGGACAAAAAATTCATCGAACACAGCAATCTGCGGATTCATATCCAACGTTTCTGTAAAGAACTGCTGCGGGATCAATCGCGCACGGTTGGGCGCCTGGACAGTCGCTTCAAAGGCCGCGATGCCCTCACCGTCACCGAATTCCCGGATTTCGACCCGTCGATGATGGATATTATGCCGCCCTATACCTCGACGTTTAATCAGTACATCCGCGACGAATTGGGCTATGAGACGGATGTGAATTACGAAATTCTGAGTTACAAAGTCAACGGCGATTGGGAATGGCCGCGCATGGGGTATCCCAACACCGCCATCGCCCTCCGCAGCGCGATGGCAAAAAATCCGTTTATGCACGTCTTTGTCGCACAGGGTTATTACGACCTCGCGACGCCGCATCTCGGCGCGTATTACACCGTCAATCATGCCGACATCGACGCCGAAGTACGCGGCAACATCCACACCGCCGAATATGAGGCGGGGCATATGTTCTATCTCGATGTGCCCTCACTGAGCAAATTCAAAACCGACATCACCGCCTTCATCAAAACCGCCGTGGGTGGCTAACCGGCACGAGACATAGGGTATAGTACAAACACGGTGCTGTGCCCTTTTCGTCAACGCCAGATTTTGTCTAAATCATCGGCATAGAGGTGAATCGCGCGGGCGAATTGGGTGATGCCTTCGTCGCTACTGGTCTCCGCCAGCAGGTGCAGCAGCGCGCCCATCGCCGCGTGCTGCTGCCCGATGTTATAGAGCGCCATCGCATGAAACACGACAAATTCTCTGGCATCGGGGAAGGTCGTCATGCCGCGGTGCAGCGTATCCAGCGCTTTCTGGTATTCGCCGAGTGTGCGATAGGTACTGCCCAACCCCAACAGCGCCCCGCGTAAGTCGTCGTCCGGCAAACCGCCCGCAAGCGCCTTCTCATAATACGGAACAGCCCGCGCCTCCTCGCCAAGCGCATCGCACAACCACGCATACTGATAATTCACCTGGGCGTCGTCGGGATACCGTTCATACAGTGCGGCAAATGCCCGTTGTGCATCGTCATATTGTCTGGCATTGCGATAGGCAATCGCCTGTTCAAGTTCTAGTAGCATAGTCTGTTCCTGTGCGGTGGGGCGATTCAATGATCGCGATATGGCCTATGGTTTCCGCCCCGCAATCAGGATGTGGCGATTGACGAACGTCGCTTCGGGCGTGCCGACCTGCTCGGCATCCATCCATGCAGCGGCGGCGGGTGGCGCAATCAGCAGCAGCATCTGTAGACGTTCGATATTGGGTACAGTGTTGGCCTGCATTTTCGCCCAATGCACGAGGTCATGCCGTTTGACGATATGTTCGGTATGTTCAACCATCAGCCCCGCGTCGGTGAACAGCCGCCGCCATTGACTCTCGCTGAAGACGTAATTGTGGGATGGGTCGCGCAGGGCTTCAAAGATGTCGGTATAACGCGCGGTGGTATCATCTTCCGACGACACCTGATCCTGCACCAGCAGCAAACCACCCGCTTTCAACACGCGCACACTCTCCCGGACGAAGCGCGCGGCATCCGGGAAGTGATGCGCGGCGATGCGACAGGTCACGAGGTCAAACAGCGCGTCAGCAAAAGGCAGATTTTCCGCATCCGCCAGCTTGAAATCGACATTGGTCACACCCTGCCCTGTGATAAATTCCCGCGCATTGTCAAGCATCGTGGGCGCGAGGTCTGTCGCGGTGACGTGCTGAACGTGTGGCGCGAATTTGAGCGCGGTGTGCCCGCCACCTGTCGCGATGTCCAGCATGACCCAATCCGGCTGTGGTTGGGCGATGTTCAGCAGGCGTTCCAATTCCGCGCCTTTGGCGTGCGTCTTGTTGGTGACATACCCCGCCGCGAATTGATTAAACCGTTCCTGCGAGAGTGATTTGCTATCGGTCATGATGACGGCTCCTTTAAAATCGGTGTTGAGTGACGCATGATACAGGTTGAGGGCTGCATGAAACATCATCGATCCGTCCCCCTCATATTGAATTGCCCGTGACAATAAAGCCTATACCCTGACCTGCTGACCAGCGCTCAATGTCGCCTCAGCATACAGAAAATAATCCGGTGTATGTGTGACACTCGCCGCGAATCCGTGTGCCGCGAGCGTCTGTTGCAGCGCGTCGGGTTGATAAAACACTTTGACGATAGTGAAGCTGTCGCCACTTTTCAAATTGCGCGTATGGATATAACCCGCTTCAGGCAGATGGGGATTATCATGCGCTTCGGCCTGCCGGTTGCGATAGCTATCCACCAGAAACAACGTCCCGCCGGGTTTCAATGCCCGCTTGACCATCGCCAGAAAATCATCCAACCGTGCGGGAGGCACATGCGACAACCAGAAGCCAAAAAACACAAAATCATACGTCGTCTCCGGCTGCCATGCGAACAGGTCAGCCTGTAGATAGGTCACAGTGGCGTCGGGATTTTTAGCGCGGCTGATGGCCTGTACCTCTGTCGAAGCATCAATGCTGGTGACGTGCGCGGCAATTTTGGTCAGTTCATGTGTCCAGATGCCCGTGCCGCCAGCCAGTTCCAGCGCCTGACTCACCTGTGGACGATTGAGCAGCTTCTGCCGCACAATATCCGCCTGTGCGAACCAGTTGGCGTTGCCCGCCGCGCCCAGATCGTAACGCGCCCCGACACGATAAAACCATTCATCATATTCATGCGCCCGCGCCCGATAGTAAGCAATTTGTTCCTGTAGTAAATCGCGCTCATCCATCGCATCACGCTCCTAATTTGTGCTAAAACACGCTGTGGTCTCCGTGTCTCTGTGGTTCAATTTTGCCCTTTACCAATTGCGTTGAATCTCTTTCTTTGGACAACCACATCGGGTTGTCCCTACTGTGGTTCAATTTGTTTTAGTTGTCCCTACTGTGGTTCAATTTGTTTGAGCCAGCAGCTATCGTCCTCTTTTTCACAGGATACCCAATTCCAGTTATAATGAACCATCATATCAATTAGGTGAAGTATAAACATTTTTTATGGAAATCGGTCAGATCGAAGCCTTTGAGCGCGTCGCCCGCGATGGCAGCTTCACACGCGCGGCGCAATCGCTGCAATTGACACAGCCCGCTGTCAGCGCCCGCATCGCCCAGTTAGAAGCCGAAGTAGGCGGCGCGCTGTTCGAGCGGCGGGGCCGCCGCCTGTATTTATCGCCACTGGGACAGCAATTTTTGCCCTATGCTGAACGGATGCTGGCAGTAATGGCAGACGGAATGCAAGCCATGCAGCACTTCCGCACCGGCAAACAGGGGCAGGTACGCATCGCCGCGCCAACGCCGTTTGTGATGGGCTTGCTGGTCGATGTGCTGGCGGAGTATCGCTTTCAGCATCCGACGATAGACATTCTCATCCGCGAACGCAATAAAACCACGATTTTCGATATGCTGCGCGATAACACCATCACATTAGGCCTGGTGAATGCCCCCGTATTTGACCGTCAATTGACGCATATTGCCCGCTTTCGTGACCCGATACGTGCAGTGGTCGCGCCGTCGCATCCATTAGCGTTGCACACGGACAAACCCATGCCGATGGAAAGGCTATATGAACACACTATTTTCCGCGTGTCGATGTTCCCGCAGATGACGGCGTTTATGGATGAAGTGGTGGAACAGGCGCGGGCAGCGAGTGGCGGCGGGGTGATTGCCGTGCCGATGGTGATGGCGCTGCGACTGGTGGCGCTGGGACGCGGCGTGACCTTCTTGCCAGAAAGTTATGTGCGCCATGCCGTTGATGAGGGGCAGGTGCGCTATCTGTCGATTACAGATATGCCGCCGTTGATGAGTGAACCCGTGCTTATCGCCCAGAAAGACCGCCAGCCAGACAGTATCCATACGGAATTTTGCCGCATCCTTCAGCGGGTATGGCGGCATTTGTTGGTATGATCCCGACTTGGAAATAGAGTTTGGCATGTTTTTAGAATTATTTTGTGACCTTTTTTGTAAAAAAGGTCACACCAAAAAACTTTATAAAGGGTCATGATAAGCTATTAAAAGTCTTTTTGGTTCTTTTTCTACAGAAAAAGAACAGGGCTTTTTAGTATTTTATACCGAAGGTTACTTTATGCTGTGTCGTCACAAGACGCCGTGGGGAACAGCCCTTAAAATACAATCGACACGAACCTGCGAACGTAACCCACGTTCCCGATCCGTGTCGTTAATCCCCCTCCGTCGTTCGACGAAGTTTCCTCAGCATGAGTTGATTGTGATATTACGATTCAGTCTGGACGTTATCGACCACACGTTCATCGAGGCGGCGCAGAAAACCTTCGGCCTCGCTCATCGAATTGACAAATTTGAAGCGAATGCCCGCGATCTGCGTGACGGTTTTGCCCAGCAAATTCATAAACGGGTTGTTGAAGCCGCTGACGAACACAAGCCAGCCCAATGCCGGGTTTTTAAGATGTTTGTTGAGACTCTGATTCAGCATTCGGACATTGCGTGGAAAGGATGTCATCTTGCTGGCATTCACGATGACATGCACAGGCGCTTCGCCTTCGGCTAGAAAGATACTGCTAATCGCCGCATTGGTCTCATCGGCGTCCTCGAAACTCACTTCCCCGGTTAATTCGGCATATCCCACAACCTGTGGTTGATGCCAGTGTGTACTGTATGGCATGAGGGTCTCCTCGTTTATGAACGAATGACAAAAAGATAAGTGGCGTTAACATGATCTGTGTAATGTTTCTTAACAAAGTCTGCTACGCCCATTGAGTTTATCTTATCACCTTTTGCATTGGGGAATCATAAAGGAATCAATAGTGGAGTGTGCAACTGCCATTCACAAACAACATCATACACTGTGGGAGCATAAGATATGGAATTCGACCAGGCAGGCAGCCGATTGATCGCCGTGTCATCACGGTTGCGTTCGTGCTGCCTGTCCGGGTGATAATGAGGCTCGCAGCAGCTCTGGCGGCCTACAACAGGCACGATAGATCGCGCGACTGGTGACGCCTGTGGCGCGCGTCCTAGGTTGGCCTGTTCACAGCATCTCCCGCAGTTCGGGGAAGGGTGAATTGGGCGAGCGATAGCGATTGGTTGCCAGTTGCCAGTGATAACCCGCGATAATCTGGTCGCGCAGACCTTCGATATAATTATCGACCAGTTGATTCACCCGGTCATCGTCCCATCGTGGTGGATTTTTCTCCAGTTCGACAAATGTATCAATATAGTCATTGACCAACATGACACACTCATGAACCGCTTCACGGAACGACACATTACGACTTCGCATGACGACGCTGATGTAATTAAAGTCCGCCCCATAGCGCATGACTTCTTTTTCGTAGGAGAACATATCGTTCACAATGCCACCGCTCAACGCGGTACACAACCCCATCTTCTGTATATCCGGGTGTTCCAGGACGAAATCCGGCAGCCGCATGTCATAGCTGAATTCGATCAGGCTAATCGTCACCTGCGTGCCCGCATCCAGCTCGCGCAGTTTGATGTATTCTTCGACCAAATCCTTGCCGGACTTTTCGATGTCTTCTATCGAATAGGTGCTGGATTTCAGATGAGGAATCAGACTCGTGCCGAGACGCTCCAACCACTCCTGGTCTGCCAATTCCATGAATTGACGGTGCAATTCCAAACAGGTTGGATAAAATTCGTGTTCATGGTCGGGCTCGACACCATAGAGCATGGCCTTGAAGCAGGTCTCAAAGACCTTACGCTTAAAAATTGGGTCGAGGTTTTTACCCTGTTCGGTGTTGCGATCCCACACATCGTCAATGTAATAGAGCCAGTTGGTCAGAATATCCATCGCCACCAACCGTTCCACCGATGTGCGCGGGAACACATAGGCCCCCATGGTTGTAAATTCGTGAAAATTGGGTGATTTGATTCCTAATTGCTCACAGTAGTGCTCGATGATTCGTTCCGCTTCTTCAGCATAGGGATGTACCTGTGGTGGAGAGATCACACGAACATCAGAGAGTGTTAGAAGTTTAGTTGTGTCCATTGATGGCAACCTCGCTATTGCCTTTACGTTTTTTACGAACGGACAGTTCAGAGTATATATCAGAACTTTGATTTAATTAATATAAGAATATAAATAAATGGTTAATTTTCATTAATCATTTGCGATTTTAACGGAAACAGCCAGTGGGTGTGGGGAGGGATGTAATAGGAATGAATACCCATTGTACATACTTTAAGGTGTACGATACACTGTGATGTTGGATTACTTTTTTAGTCTAAATGAAAAAAGTAAATAGAAGCCTTAAGAAAATAAAAATTACGGAGATTCGGTAGTATATTACAGACTTTACGTATCTAAATCGCCATCCAAATAATCCCGTACACAGCGGAAGCCATAATAAGTCTGCAAGGGTTGGTCGCCAATGTGGGATGCCCGCGAAACAGCGGCAGAATCGCCAGCGACCCACGTCCACGCGCCACCACGCAAAACACGTCTTGATGTCGGGTTAGACCAGTCATCGCGTCCATCATCGGCATTATAGGGATAGCTGTAACCGTCATAAATCGTGCTCGTCCATTCCCACACATTACCCGCCATATCCAATGCCCCCACCCACGATGCGCCATCGGGATAGCTGCCCACAGGCGCGAGTTCCATATAGCCATCATCATAGTTCGCATCGCGCCAACTGGACGTGCAATTCGCGTCGCAGATATTGGCGCGCGGCTGTCCATCCCACGCTGTACCCCAGGGGAACACCCACGCGCTCGGCCCTGCGGCGGCATATTCCCATTCGGCTTCCGTCGGCAGGCGCCCCCCACGCGCGACACAATGCGCCTGTGCAGCCTGCGGGCTGATGTTAACGTGTGGCAAATTGTCCCCGCTGCTATAGATCGCATTCGAGACTTCGGTCTTATCAATCCAGAATGGGCGCGCAAATGTAACCGAGAAGATTCCCTGCGCGTCGTTGAGCTGGTCACGGCACGAGCTATCCCCCAGAAATGGCGCACATAGAGCCAATAAATTGTTATAGCGTGTCTCATCCACGCCCATGATGAACGTCCCGGCGGGCACAAGCACCATTGGCACGCCTTCTATTGTGCGTTCCACCACGTCCCAATCCTGATTAAAGACGATGGGCGCGCCGCCGGGTAATCCGGGCGGGATGGTTTCAGCCGTTTCTGTCGTCGCGGTGGGTTCGCTGGCTGTGGTATGCGTCGGCTGTACCTGTTGTGTCTGCGTCGCCGTATCCGTGACCTGTTGGCTGACTTCGGTTATGGTTGCTGTCTCGCCATTGCCACCGCTAGTCAGTGCGAGGACGATGAACACAATCAACACGATGACGATAACGCCACCCAATCCAATCAGCATCATCGGTGAACGACTCTGCTGCGGTTCAGGACGCGGACGCGGCGCGTGGGGCTGTGCGGGCGGCACCTGCGGGCGCGACAGACCGGTGACTGTCGGCGCGGCAGTGGTGGGTTGATGCGACGGCGGTGCGGGGGGTGGCGGGCTGAGTTGAACACCCTTGCGCGCCAGTTCCGCATGAAGACGGCGCAAGCCTTCATCAAATGGCAGCGTGTGGAAGTCGATATATTGAATGCGATTCAATTGAAAATGGATGC
>CAZTLI010000219.1:0-8822 GCA_964614375.1 uncultured Anaerolineaceae bacterium | reverse complement strand
GTTTGACCTATTTTTATCTCGGCGATTGTGATACAAGCTGGGATATGCTCGAAAATTCCTTGATTATGGCACAAACCCAATCCGGCACATCAGCGGATACGATAAATAACATCCGGCAGGGTTTGACCGAAGTCGCCAACCAGTGCGGTCATACGCTCCCGCCCTTCCCAACGCCTGATACAGGCGAAGCCGGAGGGTAAGGATGTATATCAAAACCCCCAAACGCTATCGGGGTACGCGCCGTCGCTCGATTTTTTCGCTGCGTCGGGTGCTGTTCTGGATTCTCGCGCCGATTTTGATATTTATCGGCATTGGCCTGTATCAAACGCGCGATATGTTCATCCCGCAGATTTCTGCCGCCGTTGAAGGGATCTACACCGGTGTGCGCGAGAATGTCTCCACTGCGGTCGCACCCACGCCGCTGCCGACTGCCGATCCCGGCGATGACCTCGCCAGCGCCGACGCCTTCTGGGGACAAGGGGCGATAGAAGACGCGCTCATCATTTATCAACAGGTGCTGCCCCTCGTGCCGAATAACGTCGATGTCCATTACCGGGTGACATTGGGATTAATTATCGAAGGCCGTTACGATGAAGCGGTTGACATGGCGGAACGCACCGTCACAGCCAATCCCTTTCATCCCGATGCGTGGTCGATTCGGGCGATGGCGCTCGAAAATGCGGGTGATTTCGGCGGCGCGATTGCCAGTGCCAATCATGCGCTGGAATTGATTCAACGCAATCCCAACCCCATTCAGGAAGCGCGGGCGATGGCTTTCCTCGCCGAAGCCTATCTCGACATTGGTCAATTCACCCGCGCGCAAGAGACGATTGCCGAGGCGCTCGACATCCACCCGGATAGCCCGGAAGCCAATCGGATTTATGGGCGGATTGTGCAGGAAACACAGTATGACTTCCTCGCCGCGCAGGAAGCCTATCAACGCGCCTACGCGCTTGCGCCCTATCTGGTCTATCCCGCGCTTGACGTAGCGTGGATACGCTATACCAATGGCGACCCGGAACGGGCAATCGAGATTGCCAACGAAGTGATTCAACTCAATCCCCAAAATACACCGGCATTATTCGCGATTGGCAACTTCTATTACAGCGGTTTAGGCAACTATGGACGCGCGGAGGAGTATCTGCGGCGCTGTGTGGAGGCCGACCCGGACAGCATCCTCTGCAACTATCTATGGGGACGCGCCCTTTTACAACTTGAACGCCCGGCGGAAGGGCAAGAACCGCTGCAACGCACCGTTGAACTGGGCACGACCAGCGCCCGCCATTATTACTGGGCCGGTGAGGTCGAAGTGCGCTTGGGCAATTGTCCCGCTTCGCTGCGGTATTTTGAAACGGGGTATCAAATGGCGCTCGAAGAAGGCGACGCCGACCTCATATCCGCTTTTCAAGACCGGCTCGTGACCTGCCAATCGCCGTTGGGACGCCCCACGCCCATCCCCACCGAAGACGGCGCCGAATCAGCCGGGTAACCAGCCGCTATCATGGACTGGGCGCGAGGCAGGTCGGCAGACCATCCAACGTGCGCGGCCAATTCGCCCCATAAAACGCCAGATACTCCGAGATATGGGTTGACCAGTATTCATTGCTATGATCGCCCACCGGATTGATTTCGTACTGATGCGGGATGCCGCGCCGACTCAAGCGACTGGACATCAACTGTTGACTGGGGCCGGCTGAATCACTCGCGCCATTGTCGAGATACATCCGCAAACCGGAATCGGGCAAAATGGCGGAGTTCAACGCCAGTTCCAGCGGGTTGAACGGGGCAGGCACTTCGTTCAGATTTTCGGGGAATACGGCGCTGTGCCCACCAACTGCGCCAAATATGTCGGGATGGCGCATGGCGATAGAATAGGCCCAGAACCCCCCGCGTGAAATCCCGCCGATGGCCCGATATTCTCGATCCTCCCACAGGCAAAAGTCGCGTTCGACTTCAGGTAACAATTCGTCCAGAATCACCGTCTCATAGGATGGATTAGGCGGGAATTGATTGCGCTGCCCGATAGTCCCATAAAATGGCATAATCAGCACCATTGGCGGCAGCACACCTAATCGTATGCCTTGATCGAGCGCCTCATTCGTGCCGAGGTCTTCCCACTGCTGCTCCCGATAGCTGAGACCATGAATCAGGATGACAAACGGAAAACGCTTCTGCGATTCTTGATAACAGGGCGGCAAATAGACACGATAGCGCAGATTCTCATTGGCGACAGCGCTGCGATTGTCGGTAATGTCGATGTATTGTCCACTGTCATCATCACAGGGGAACGGTGTCGCGGTGGGCGTGTAATTCGGCGTCTCAGATGGCAGCGGCGTCTGCGAAGGGGTCGGCGACACGGTGGGCGATGGGGGCAGGGTCTCGCTGAGTTCGGGCGACACGATCAAGACGGCGGGCGGGGGCTGCGTCGGCATCAATGGGTCACACGCCAGCAGCAGCAAAACCGGGATAAAGACCAGAGCAATGGGCTGGAATAGTCGTCGCATAGTGGTTGCTTGTTCTCGTTGAGTAGTCAGAACCTCTGGTATTGTAGGCAAATTTGGGTCAATGTGAAGAGGGTGCATGGCCTCATCGAGCAGGCGGTGCGCCACACGACTGCCGCACGACAAGCTGGGGCGGCACAAGGACATGACGCTGTGGCATTGGGCGGCGCTGCAACAGGCTGTCCAGCATTCCGATAAGCGTTTCGGCAAGTTTATAGATGGGCTGCTTGAGGGTCGTCAGCGGCGGGCTGAGATATTGGCTCATGGGCACATCGTCAAAGCCAATCACCGAAATATCGTGCCCGACGACCAGACCCCGTTCTTTGGCTTCGTTCATCACGCCAATTGCTTCTAAATCGCTGATGGCAAATATGGCTGTTGGACGCGCCTCCACCGGCATTTGATACCACTGTGCCATCGCCTGCCGTCCGTTCCGTTCGCTGTGCTCCCCAAATACGATGTACCCATCAGGAATAGGCAGTCCTCTGGTGTGCAGCGCCTTCTTGAAACCATTCACACGATACAGAGTCGCCGATGCAGACGGTTCATCTGCCCAACCAACCATCGCGATACGGCGATGCCCCAGACTGATAAAATGTTCAATCGCCATATTCACACCCGCCTCGCCATCGACATCCACCCACAAAAAATCCAGTTCAGGGTTAGAACGTCCGAAGCTGGCGAAGGGAAAACCGCGCTCCATCATCAATTGAATGCGCGGATCATCGTGATGTGTGCCCGCCAGCACAAAGGCATCCAGGCGACCTGTCCGCATGAGGGTGTCATAGGGTTGTACCGGGTCATCGGCAGGCTGGGTGAAGGTGAGGATATGATACCCGGCATCTTCAGCAGCATGAGCCAGATGATAGGTGAAGCGGTCTAAAATGGGGTTCACCTGCCCGATGGGGACTTCGTGCCACGCATAACCGATAAGATGGGTACGGCTTGAACGCAGGTTGCGGGCGGTGATGTTGGGGGTGTAACCGATGCGTTCGGCGGCTTCAAGAACGAGATGGCGTGTTTCCTCACTGATGGATTCGCCTTTATTGTTCAAGACATACGAAACCGTCGCAATCGACACACCGGCTTCTCTGGCCACATCTTTGATTGTTGGCATAATCTATTCTGGTTGTGTAGACAGTCCATAACTAGTGGTATTATGGCGGATTATCGGCTAATCTACCACTGTAGATGCTGTACAATTTTAAATTGCTGTTAAATCAATCGTCCCTGAGTGCTGAAAGCCCATATTGATGTCTGATGCCCCTGTTTTGAAAACGATACACGCCAATGGAATCGAGTTTGCCTATTATGAGCAGGGGACAGGGGCGCTGGTACGGTGTGTTCATGGTTTCCCGGATACAGCAGTCACCTGGTGCGATGTCTTGCCGGCGCTGGCGAATGCGGGGTATCGTGCCGTCGCGCCATACACGCGCGGTTATCCACCGACCCGTATCCACTGGTCGAACAATTGATGATTGGGGCGAACCCCTATAAGCCCCGGGAATTGGGATTGGGCGTCGTGACGGTATTCAGCCATGATGAACTCCGCCAGATTAAGACACCGGGACTTCTATTGATTGGCGAATATGAACGAGTCATTGATCCGAATAAGGTGTTGGAACGGTCTCATCGTCTGCTGCCGCACATTGAAACAGAAGTCATTCGCGACGCCGGACATTTACTGCCTGTTGACCAGCCAGATACCACCAATGCCCGGATGCTGCAATTCCTCACGGCGGCGTGAGATAGGATTAGACACCGACTTCGACTACAATAGGTATCTAAGGTGCGGTAGATGACGAGGCAACAAACACATGGCCTTACCTGACACTCTTGATTTCATAAGCGAAGCCGAGTATCTGGCATTTGAGCGCGAGAGTGACATCAAGCACGAATACGTCAATGGCACTGTTTATGCGATGTCCGGCGCAAAACGCGCACACAATCTCATTTGTACCAACATTGTGCGACATTATGGCACGCAATTGGCGCAGCAAGGTTGCGAAATTTATCAGAGCGATATGCGCGTGCAGGTGAAGGCCACTGGATCGTATCGTTATCCCGATGTGGTGATAGTATGTGGCGAACCGACATTTGCTGATGATGAATCGGATACGCTGTTGAATCCCACTATTTTAATCGAAGTGACCTCACCCTCAACCATTGCTGTGGATCGCGGCGTGAAATCATGGGAATATCGGCACCTACCCTCCCTGACCGACTATCTGCTCATCGCGCAGGACGACGCCCGTATCGAACGCTATCAACGGCAGGCCGATGATCGCTGGTTGCTGAGTGACACACTCGGTCTGAACAGTCAAGTCGAACTCGCCGCGTTGGATTGCACACTCGTGCTGGCGCAGATATACGAAAATGTGACCTTTCCAACACAAGACAAAAACGCATAAATAGCAGTGAACCAATACAGACTATCGGTTACAATATCCATCTAACGGAAATGTGGGATACTGTTTGCTATTGAGCAGACGGTGTGATGGGTAGCTGACCGATGAAAATGCTAAAGCCTGTAGTGCGAATGTTCGTTTATCCCCTCAAGCTGCTGGCCTTTGTCAATCCATTCAAATGGATTACGCGGATGGCGCGCATGTTGTCGAATTGGCGCAAAGGCCGCTATGACATCGACTATGTGATGCTGCATGTGCCGTCAACCATGCCCACGCTGTCCGTCCCGCGCAATTTCATCCAGCGCCGCATTCTCGGTGAACCGCCCTTGAGCCTGTGGGAACTGGATCGCACCTTCCGCCGGATTGCCGAAGACGCGCGCATCCAGGGCGTGGTGCTGTATTTTGGCGGATTGCAGATGGGTTTAGCGGATTTGCAGACGCTACGCGACAGCATTCACCGCCTGCGGAAGGCGGGCAAGCGCGTCATCAGCTACAGCAGCAGTTATGATATCGCGACCTATTTTCTCGCCAGTGCGGGTGATGACATCATCTTGCAACCCACCGGACAATTGATGACGCTCGGACTCTATCGACAGGCGCTGTTCATGCGTGACGCCTTAGATGCCATCGGCATACAGATTGAGTCGGTGGCAATTTCGCCCTATAAAGGGGCAGCAGACCAGTTCACCCTCAGCGACATCTCGCCCGAAGGCCGCGAACAGTTGGAATGGCTGCTCGATTCGCAGTATCAGATGATTATCCGCGACATCGCCAAAGACCGTAAAATCACCACTGACGAGGTGCAGGCGATGATTGATGGCGCGCCCTACGTCGATACAGCGGCGGCAGCAGCGGGTTATGTGGATGCGCTGCTGCAAGATGAACAGCTGCCCGGCTACCTCAAAGCCGAGAATCTGGTCGATTGGTCAATCGCCAAAATGAAACTGCTCGACAAGCCGCGTTCACGTCATCCCAAATCCGTCGCGCTGCTGAATCTGTCGGGTATGATTATCGACGGCGAAAGTCGCAAGCCACCGATAGACATCCCCGTGCCGATTCTGGGCGGCGAGATGATGGGCCATCGCACTGTCGTTCAGCAAGTTCGAGGACTGATGCAAACCAAACAGGCGGCGGCAGTCGTCGTGGCGATTGATAGTCCCGGCGGGTCGGTGACGGCATCTGAAGCGATGACCTCGGCATTGCAAGAACTGGCGGCAGACCGTCCCCTCGTCGTCTATATGCACGGTGTCGCGGCATCGGGCGGCTATTATATCGCCACACCTGCCCAATGGATTGTCGCACAGCCGGGCACAATTACCGGTTCGATTGGCGTGATTATCGCCAAACTGGTGAACAGTGAAATGCTCAAAAAGCTGCGGCTGAACGCGGTGGACTTCATGCGCGGCGGGAATGCCAATTTGATGACGCCGAATTCGCCCCTGAGCGATGTCCAACGCCAGCAGTTGCGCGATGGTGTCGAACATGCCTATCAGCAATTTATCGAAAAAGTGGCACACAGCCGCGAGATGACGATTGAAGGTGTCGATGCTGTCGGCGGGGGACGGGTATGGACAGGCGCGCAGGCATTGGAACATGGTCTGGTCGATGAGTTGGGCGGCATTGAAGTGGCGCTGGCGAAAGCGCGTGAACTGGCCGCTTTGCCCGAAGATTCACCCATCATGCTGGTGCGAAAGCCAGACGAACCCCTCGCGCCCCAACTCGCGGAACGGGCTAATCCCGCCGCTGCCCTGATGTATCTGCAAGAGAGCCTCAAGCAGCTCACCAGCGGACGCGCGCACTTCCTGCTGCCCATGGTGTGGGATTGACGCAACGGGCAGTTCGGGATATTCTTCACACTAATACTTCGTCATTAAATTGGCGCTATGAAACAACAGACAGACGACGACCCCGCGCAAACCAATGCAGGTCGAATATACTTTCCCGGTCTGAATGGGCTGCGCTTCATCGCGGCGATGTCGGTGGTGCTGCGGCATATCGAACAATTTAAAGAACTGTTTGGTATCACACCCGCCAACTTCACCAGCGACTTTTTCATCGCCCACTTGAGCATGTTCGGGCATGACGCGGTGCTGCTGTTTTTTGTGCTGAGCGGCTTCCTGATTACCTACCTGCTGCTGACCGAAACGCGCGTCACAGGCACAATTCACGTTCGTAAATTTTATTTCCGGCGCATTTTGCGAATCTGGCCTCTCTATTATCTGACGGTATTTATCGGCTTTGCCGTTGTGCCAGCCGTCGTGCATCTGACACAATTTGAGGGCTATTATGTGGCGATTCGCCCGGATTTTGGCGTCAAGCTGGGGTTGTATATGCTGCTGCTGCCCAACCTCAACCTGCTCCCTGTCGTGAATCTGTCGCCTGTGGGTATCACGCACCTGTGGTCGATTGGCGTCGAGGAACAGTTCTATATTATGTGGCCGGTGTTGATGCGCTGGTTTAGACGGGCTGTACCGCTGCTGCTCGTGAGTATCCTCGTGTTCAAGCTGGCATACACGATAGTGAGTCCGCTCTACTGGCAAAATCGCCCGCCATCCTCGACCCTGGCGGGATGGGACTTCGTGATGCAGTTCCTCAGCAGTTTCAACATCGAAAGTATGGCGCTCGGTGGAATCGGCGCATACATCCTCATCAAGCAGCGTCAACGGATTTTGAACGTCATTTTCCACCCGATTAGCGAAAAGACGATTACTATTGCATTTTTTATCCACGCGCTGCTGCTGCCGTCGGAGCGCATGGGGCAGTTTGGCGATTTTTATGTCTCGGTAGTGTTCATGCTGTTCATTCTGAATGTGTCGTGCAATCCGCGCAGCACCTTCAAATTTGAACGACCCGTACTGAACGCGCTCGGCAGGCTGTCGTATGGCATGTATATGTATCATCTGGTCGTCATCTATTTCACGTTGATAGCCTTCTCGCTGCTCAACCTGCCGCTGGATAATGGATTCCTGTTTAACACGCTGTTGTATGTCATTGTCGCCGGGGGGACAGTCGGTATTGCATGGCTGTCGTATCACTATTTCGAGAAGCCGTTTTTGCAACTCAAAACCGCTTTCACAGTGGTCGAAAGCGGCGAGACCCTCACCACACAGCGCAGTTGGCCGGCGCGTTTGCTGGCACGATTACGTGTGCGTCCATCGGGGTCATCGACTACGCAGGCGTAAAAGCGATAACTGTCGCTCGAAAATGGACGCCGCTTGCGGTACACTAGGGCTAATGAGAAACGGCATCAACTGAGGACGAGGATACATGGCAACGACATCACGGACATGGTTCTACTCCACCCCCGAACCACGCCCCTTTTACATCGAGGAACGGGTGAACCACACGCTCTGGAATAACCGCCTGCAAGGGGTGTATATGGTCTGCACACAGGCCACCGTGCCCGTCAAGATGGAAGGCGATTGGGACGGCAACCATGTGACGTTTGAATGGCAGCCGGGTAAATATTTCATTCTGGGCATGGCGGAAGAACGCCGTGAACTGATAGGGGTACTGCGGCAGATTTTGCTCGGTCTGCGCCCCACACTGACCTATATCAACCCCGATGGTCTGCACATGGTCGAATGGCACACCGACGGCGGCACCGAACGCTGGAAACAGCTCCAGGGCGACCCGCGTTATCAGGGTTTGAAACGCCTGACAAAAGCGTAAAGCGCATTTCAGCCATCCAGAGTAGTTAAACACACCGCAGATTTGTAGGCGGTTTTCTGCCAGAAAACCCGCATGAGGGCACACGACCATCCGTGCCCTTTTTATATCCGGTGGACACAAACGCGCCAATCAGTGGCATGTGACACCAATCGGGCATGAATATCCCCACTAACGTGACGGCGGTATACAGGATACGCTTGAATGAAACGTAAGGTAATAGGCTTTCATCGCGTCCGAATGA
>CAZTLI010000218.1:0-8833 GCA_964614375.1 uncultured Anaerolineaceae bacterium | reverse complement strand
ATTTGTATATCGCCTGCGGTATCTCTGGCGCGATTCAGCATCAAGCCGGGATGCGTACCAGCAAAATCATCGTCGCAATCAACAAAGATGCCGAAGCGCCTATCTTCAAGCTGGCGAGTTATGGCATCGCTGGCGATCTGTATAAGGTTGTGCCAGAATTGACCAGAGCGCTGAAGGAAAAGCTCGGCAAATAGGCACAGCCACTCCTGACGCATGAGAAAGTAACGGGACTCCGCGCGGAGTCCCGTTTTTATTCTCATTAGCTTTGTTATACCAATTCGGTGCAAGGAGTGCGTGTAAATCGCTGACCTGTACCCCAAAATACACGCAGTTATCAAGCAGAAACGGTATTAGCGTGTGAAATCAATCACCGCCCGCACGACATTTTCCTCCCAATCGCGTTTGGTGCTGAAGCCAAGCTGTTCTGCCAGATGGAGCATCCCACTGTTATCGGGCAAAATATAACCGATAAGTCGGTCTAAATTCTCCGCACGGGCCACATCCACCAGACGGCGCATGATTTCTGTCCCTAAACCTTTGCCTTGAAATGGGTCGCTAACGGTGATGCCAAATTCGGCTTCGTTGGCTGTTGGTGATTTGCTCAAACGTCCCACAGCCGCGATTTCGCGCTTACCGGTGTTCGGGTTATCGCGTTCTGCCACCAGCGCAATTTCGCGGTCATAGTCGATGAAGCAAATGCGTGACAGCCGTTCATGCGACACCCGCTGCGTCAATTTGAGTGGCGAGAAATAACGCATGTAAACCGTCTGTGGCGACAATGTTTCATGGAAGTCCACCAACAGGGGTTCATCTTCAGGGCGAATCGGGCGGATGGTATAGTCCTCGCCCTCGTCTGTTGTGTAGGGCGCGATATATTGCGTCGGATAAGGACGAATCGCCAGTTTCGGCAGTTGGTCGGCGGGTGTATCGGCATCATGGAGCACCACGCGCGCATCCAACGCCAGCAGGCGGTCAGCCGAGGCCAGCAGCGGATTGATGTCGATTTCTTTAATCCAACGCTGTTCCACGACCAGTTGACTAAAACGCACCAGCAGTTGTGCCAACGCATCCATATCGACAGCAGCGCGTCCCCGAAAACCTTTGAGCGCCTCGTAGATTCTGGTCTGTTCCATCATGCGGCGTGCCAGTGTGCTGTTCAAGGGTGGCAAACCCAGCGCGCGGTCTTTAAAGACTTCGACCAGCGTGCCGCCCGTCCCGAATAACAACACAGGCCCAAATTGCACATCAAGGCTGCTGCCGATAATGAGTTCGTAGCCATCCAGCTTCGCCATCGGCTGGACGGATACGCCGAGAAAATCGCTTGGGCTGTGTTTAGCGGTTACGCCGTCACGAATGCGGTCAAATGCGGCGCGTACCTCTTTTTCCGTCCGCAGATTCAACTGCACCCCGTCTACATCGGTTTTGTGCGTCACGGTCTTGGAATGCAGCTTGAGTACAACGGGATAAGCCATGATATTCGCAGCTTCTACCGCTTCATCGGCAGTTTCAGCGACGCGCATCGGGGTTGTTGGGATACGATAAGCCGCGAGAATCTGTTTTGATTCGGCCTCGGTGAGGATGGTGCGTTTTTCGCCGAGCGCGGTCTGAATAATCAGGTCAACGGTCTCTCTATCGGGTGTGGTGTCTTCATCATCATGTGGCAATACAGGGGTCTCATACAGCGCGCGCAGGTTGTAGCTGTATTTCCACATATAGTTAAACAGGCGTGTGGCGGTGTCGGGATATTCAAAGGTCGGGATGCCCGCCCGATTGAGGATGTGTTCGCCCGCCTCGATTTCTGCGCCGCCCATCCAACTCGCCAGTACGGGCTTGCCTTTGATTTTGGCGAAGGGTTTTAGTTGTTCCGCCGTCTGCGTGGGGTCGGTCATATCCTGCGGCGTGAGAATGACCAGCAGGCCATCACTGTTCGGGTCAGCGGCGGCAATTTCCAACGCTTTGGCATAGCGTTCCGGGGCGGCGTCACCGAGGATGTCAATTGGATTATTCCGACTCCACGCTTCCGGCAGCAGATCATTGAGCGCGGTCATTGTCTCGTCGCTGAGTTCCGCCAACTGACCACCACCCACAATCAACGAATCAGTTGCCAGCACGCCGGGTCCACCTGCGTTTGTGAGGATGGTCAGGCGATTGCCTTTAGGACGGGGCTGCTTCGCCAGTGTTTCCGACATATAAAAAATATCGGCGATCCGGTCTACACGCAGCACACCAGAGCGACGGAAAGCCGCATCCAGCACTTCATCACTGCCTGCCAGACTGCCTGTGTGCGACGCGGCGGCTTTGGCGGCGGCTTCAGTACGTCCGGCTTTGATGACGATAATCGGCTTGGATAGGGCGACTTCACGCGCGGCAGATAAAAATGCGCGGGCATCCCCAATCGACTCCATGTAGATGACGATGCTCTGTGTGTGCGGGTCATCACCGAGATAGTAAATCAGGTCGCCCCAACCGACATCCAGCATTGACCCGATGGAAATGAAGGCACTGAAGCCCACATTTTCATTGAAGCTCCAATCCAGCACGGCTGTGCAAATCGCGCCACTTTGACTGATGAAGGCGACATTGCCCGGACGCGCCATTGCACCCGCAAAGGTAGCATTGAGTCCGCTGAGTGGACGCATCACACCGAGACAGTTAGGGCCGATAATCCGCATTTTGCCGCGCGCAAGTTCGAGTATCTGCCGTTCGAGTGCCGCGCCTTCTTCGCCAATTTCTTTGAATCCGGCAGAGATGATGATTGCGGCCTGTATGCCCTCCGCAACACATTCCTCGATAACACCCGGCACAAAACGTGCCGGAATGACGATTACCGCCAAATCGACCTCGCCCGGCACATCGGCTATCGTTGGATACGCCTGAATACCGAGCACATTCTGTCGTTTGGGATTAACGGGATAGACCGTTCCACCGAATGGATTGGTAATGAGATTCCAAAGGATGGTGCGTCCGACGCTGCCTTCAGTTTCTGTTGCGCCAATGACCGCCACACTGCGCGGCGCGAACAGCGGGTCAAGTTTGGGCGCGATAGGCGCTTGAGTTGAGTCTGTTTGGGTCATATTTACCTCTTGATTTGATTGTGTCTAATCTTATGCGCCTATTGTGGCTTGATTCTGCCGCAGATTCAATGACTCTTGTCGCTTTATGGCGCAAAATTTGCCATGCGAGACATTCAACGGCACAATTAGCATTAACCGAATCTGCATTAGATTAAAGGCAAGCACACGATGAAGCGCAATATTTTTGAAGAAGAACATGCGATGTTTCGCAGTGCCGTCCGCCGTTTTGTTGAAAAAGAAGTCGTCCCCCATCATGAACAGTGGGAGAAAGATGGAATCGTCTCGCGCGAGGTCTGGCTGAAAGCGGGCGAAAATGGCTTTCTGGGCATGGACGTGCCAGAGGAATACGGCGGCGGTGGCGTGAAAGACTTCCGCTACAACATGATTCTGAATGAAGAGATGACACGGGTCGGCGCGCATGGCCCCGGCTTTGGTCTACATAACGACATCACCGTGCCCTACATTCTGGCGTATGGCAGTGACGACCAAAAGGCGCGCTGGCTGCCGAAAATGGTCACGGGCGAGATGATTACCGCCATCGCCATGACCGAACCCAATACAGGCAGCGACTTGCAAGCGGTGCGGACGACGGCGATTAAAGACGGTGATGATTGTTACGTCGTGAATGGGCAACAGACTTCTCTTACCCCTGGCATCCACAGCGATCATGTGATTGTCGTCGCCAAGACCGACCCGGAGCAGGGTCATAGCGGCGTCAGCCTGATTGTCGTCGAACGCGGTATGGAAGGATTCACACGCGGGCGCAATCTCGAAAAAATCGGCCTAAAGGCGCAGGATACCGCCGAACTCTATTTTGAGAATGTGCGCGTGCCTAAAGCGAATTTGCTCGGTGAAGAGGGTATGGGTTTTGCCTATCTGATGCAGCAGCTCCCACAAGAACGTTTGTCGATTGCGGTGGCTGCCGCTGCCGCTTGTGAAGCCGCGCTCGAATGGACAATTGACTATTGTAAACAGCGCACGGCTTTCGGCAGGCCGATTGGTGCATTCCAGAACACACGCTTTAAACTGGCGGAAATGCAGACCGAGACCGAAATCGCGCGTGTGTTCGTTGACCGCTGTGTGATGGAACTTAACGCGGGCGAATTGACGACGGTTGAAGCGTCAATGGCGAAGTGGTGGACGACGGAGTTACAGAATAAAGTGGTCAATGGTTGTCTGCAATTGCACGGTGGGTATGGCTATATGCTGGAATATCCCATCGCCAAAGCCTATCTCGACAGTCGCGTGCAGATGATTTATGGCGGGACGAACGAAATCATGAAAGAAATTATCGGGCGCTCTTTTGGCTTTTAATGATGCGCTGATTGTTAGTCGGCAGTTCAGCCTGTCCGGTACTCAGCAAAAACGGGATTGTTACAGCAAGTGGTTGGCTTTGAGCTGAAATGTTGATCGCTGCAATGCTAAAAACCAACCCATTTTCAGGCCATGAATGAAAATCAAACGCCGTCTTTTTTCAACACGCAATCAGAGTAATGATAGGCGTGGAATTTTGCGGTATCATGATAGGCAGGTGGTGGAATAGTTGATGAGCCAGCCTCATGCCGATAGACTCTATAACGTTTGAAGATGGCATCTTCTTCACAAAAGAAAGTGGTGTTATCACCAACGATGACGCCCTCTACTGGCGCGATGAATTGCGGAAAATCGCCACTGAAGCCGATGAACCGTTTGTAGCGCTGGTGGATGCCCTGGATGTGACCGACATCACACCCCAGGCCGGACGCATTTTTGCCGAGGCTGCGCGCACGGAGAACCTGTTTATCAGCGCGATAGCGACCTCCGAGTCGATGAGTTTTAAGTCGAACCTCATCGGCATTATCGGTAAGCGTGGACACACCTACGTCTTCGCAACTTTAGACGAAGCCCGCGCCTTCGCCGAGGAGCAGCTCCGCTACTGCCGTCAACATGGCATAGATTGACGGGGCAGCAGAATCAAAAAGGCGTGAATCATCGCGATTCACCCATATATCCTTTTAGTCGAAAGCGCCTAGATGGGCGTTCTTTCGGTCTCCAGTCGATTGACAGCCTCTAAAATTGCGGTGAGCATGTTGGTGCGGTCATGCTCGGACTGCACAAAATCGGTATTCGACACATCAAAGCGCAGGACAGGGGCAGCAGTGAATGTGGCGAAGAAGTTTTCGTATTCATCCTTCAGGCGGTCAATGTAATCGCGCATTTCATCGTGCTGTTCATAGGGGCGATTGCGCGCCTTTATGCGCTCCATCAATGTGTCCGTGCCCGCATATAAATACACCACCATATCCGGCGCGGGGATTTGTTTCGCCAGTGCGTGACTGATGCTGTCGTAAAGCGCCAATTCCTCGCCCTTGAGTGTATAACCCGCGAACAGGTCATTCTTAGCGAAAATATAATCGCTCACCATCGGGCGACCATTCAACGCTTCCAGCGCATCATACTGTCTATAGCGCGTCATCAGGAAGAATAACTGCGTTTGCAATGCGTAGCATTCCGGGTTTTCATAAAAGGCGCGCAGGAAGGGATTCTCCTCGAATTGTTCCAGCATCAGGCGGGCATCCAGTTCGTCGCGCAGGTAATGGGCAAGCGTCGTCTTACCCACGCCAATAGGCCCCTCAATACCAATGTATGGCATGGTGGTTTAGTGTCCTTTCAGTTTTCAGTGGTGGTACGTTGTGGTGTCGTATTGGTCAAATTTCCCCACATCAGGGTGTGTGGTGGGGACTGTTTATAGTATACCAGATGCCGTCCAACACCGCTTGGAAATCGCGCCCGAATCTGCCCCGATTCTGGTTAGAATATCTATACATTGGCGGATTTACCGCTGCGCGTGAAGAGTAGTGATATAGCGGGTACAGCCGGTTTGACTATACCCGCTTAACCGTCGTTATTCGTCGTTGCGGCGCCAGGGAAGCAGGCGCTGCAACCAGCGCCGGAGGATATGCCCGCGCGCGTCCGGCCATGCGTTGTCGGCAGCTTGTGCGCGTTGTTCTATACCAGCAGGATGATTATTCCGGCTGCCCTGACCATACTTTTCGACGGTGTACATGCGTGTGATTGCCGTCACCGGGCGTTCAGCGGGCGGTAGCCGCCGGACGATGAACTTGCGCTTTTCGTCAGGCGTCTGCTTATCGTTGGTCTGAATACCAATCAGGCCGATGTAGCGTTCCAGACGGGCATAGGCCCGCGCCACAGGACTCAGGCCACCCATGCCGCGCCATTCCCACCACCAGTACACCAGCGCCCCAATCACCACCAGCAGCACAATCAACATCAGCGCGAGGAAGGCCAATCCGAACGCAGGTAGTAAGAACGATAAAAAGTTCTGCTCTGGTTCAGGTTGCAGCGGGGGTGGCTGTGTAACGACAATCACGGGCGTGACCGTCGCCGTCGGTGTAAATGTTGGCGTAATTGTCGGCGGCGGTGGCGGCTGCGATTGGTCATTGGGCTGCGTGGGTGGCGCCGTCGGCGTTATTGTCGGCGTGGGTGATGGTAAAGGTGTTGATGTGGGTTGGGGCGGTTGGGGCTGGAACTGCGCTTCATCTTCGTCACCTTCGCGCGTCAGGGGCTGCTGTGCCGATGTCGGCTCAAATTCAATCCAACCATAACCGGGGAAATAGACTTCGACCCACGTATGGGCATCGCGTTCTCTCACCACGAACTGCCCCTGTTGTGCATCCCACTCGCCCTGTGCGAAACCCGCGACCATTCGGGCAGGAATCCCCAGATGCCGGAGCATCATCACCATCGCCGTCGCATAGTAGACGCAATAGCCTTCTTGCTGGTCGAACAACACCCAATCAACTGCATCGCGTCCCGGCGGTGGGGCGGGGATGAGTTCGTTGTAGTCGATGTTAGCGCGCAGCCAGCGTTCGATTGCGCGTGCCTGGTCATATACCGTGGTTGCGCCTGCATCCGTCACGATTTGTTGTGCGAGTTGGCGGGTGCGCTCTGTGGTGGTGTCTGAGACGATGAGATAAATTTCCGTCACCCATGTCGGATAGTCCCGCCCAGTGTTCCGCAGGTCATTCGCCGTCGCCACACTCACCATGCTGACGGCGGTATATCTGTCCCCACGACCCAATACCTGAATCGGACGAATCACTGAGACATTCATCGCCGTTTCAACCACATCAACATAGCGCATGTCAATACGCCCGGCGAGATTGATTTCGACGGGTTGTGGCGCGGCGTAGATGAGGCGAGAGGCATTCAGACCAATAGTAAATTCCTGTGTCACCGCTTCCCGCGCGGCGCCAATCGTCTCGGCATTTGTGCCCACCGTCATCGGTTCTTGCTCATCGGAATAACGACGATTCGCAAGTGTCACCCATGTCCCACCCTGATAGACATCGAAAGTGCGCGAACGCCAGTAGTAACGACGGTTATTCGGGGCATTGACCTGAAAAATCACCTGATCGCCCAGCCGAATCGCGCCGCCAAGATTGAGCGTGTCGCCGCCATAATAATCGGCAGTGGCTGGCCCCTGGGTATCAATTGGTGAAAATAGTCGATTGAGAGTCTCGCTGAATTGGGCGATGGGTTCGGATTGGAGAAATTGCTGGAAGCTGTCCAAACGGCCTTGCAAGTCGCCCGATGGCACAATCCACGCAACGAGCAGGACAACGGCGGCTAAGATTGCGCCGATTCGCATTACCTGTGCCCGTACCTGACGCGGCACCCGAATGCCATTGACATACCAATCCCATTCACGCGCGTCCAGATTAGACCGGACGATAAGCAGCAGTGCCATAAACATGAAGACGATGATGTAGAAATCGAGACTGGCATTGCCGGCATAGAAAACGGTGTTTGCCAGCAAAATGAATCCGGGCGGAATAATGACACGCCACATCCGGTCGAGCCGGAAGACGTGCCAGACGGCGTTATAGCCCAAAAACCAGAACAAGGTTGCGACCAATAGGGTGAATACCAGTGTATCTTGATTGATACCACCGCTGACCGCATCGCGTATCCACACGGTTGTGCGCTCAACCACCGCCACGACGCCACCCGGTTCATTGATAGCCGCGATGAGTAAGATAAAACTGCCGCCATAAATGGTGCTGACCAATAAAGCTAAGAGTTCGTTATAGTTACTGCGTGCCAGCAAGAAGCCAAAGCCGACGCTCAACATGGCAACGGGGATAATCGTCCGCATGGACAGCGGCCAACCCGCAGCCTCTAGCGCGAGCGCGGGCATGAGCAGCATGATCATGATAATCGGCAGCACAAACCAATCACCCGGTGCGAAAAACGTCCGCCACAAACGGACAATGCGATTTCTGAGTACACGGGAGGAGGATACACGCGGCGCACGAGATGTCGTCATTCAACCATATTCCGGTCTATACAATCCAATCAGGGATAGGGATAGGTATCCCCGCATTCGTCATTGTAATGGTGGCGCGCAGCGTTTGACAACCGCCGTTCGCCCCACGTCCACTTGACGCTGACCTATGCTCCCTATTTACCCTATAGCGCGCACGTAATCGAAATTATAATAATACTAACCAGGTTAACCGGGTGATCGCGGTCTGCTTTGTGCAGGCTGAGGAAAGTCCGCACTCCACAGGGCACGGTGCTGGTTAACGACCAGGCGGGGCAACCCGACGGAATAGTGCAACAGAGAGCAGATTGCGTAGACATACGGTGTATGTCAGGCGTGAGGGTGAAACGGTGGTGTAAGAGACCACCAGCGCGGGCAGTGATGTCGGCGGCTAGGCAAACCCCACCGGGAGCAAGGCCAAGCAGGTGCATTG
>CAZTLI010000217.1:0-8847 GCA_964614375.1 uncultured Anaerolineaceae bacterium | reverse complement strand
GTCGGCAAAATCGCCAGACTAATCGCCGTCGCGACCAATCCCTGCGGAAATTGCACGAGTGTTGTCGCCCAGTTCATATAGGCGGTGTCCCCCGTACCGGTGTGGCTGGCGAGGTTATAGCTAAAGGGGCGGATGATGAGCGTATCCATAATCAGCGAGAACATCACCGGCGCATACAAGACCGCGATTTGCCACACCGCCGGATGCCGCCAATTGAAGCGAAAACGCAAATGTGCCCCACGCAGTCCGGGCAGTTGCAGCGCCATCTGTGCCAGCGCGCCAATCAGCCAGCCCACCGCGAATACGGTAATGCCGGTCACAGGCCGCGCGAGCATCAGACCAAAATCGGCTGTCGAAGTGGTGAATTGTAACTGTACGGGTGGCGCGAACAGCAGGGCAATGGCGACGATGCTGCCATTGAACACCACCCCCGCGAAGGCAGGCCAGGTGAATGTCCGCAGCGCATACAATGTGCCGCTGAACAGCGCAAACAAGCCCATAAAGATCAGTGCCGGCGCGGTCAAACGCAGCAAGTCCGCCGCCAGCGAGAGGGTCGCCTCGCTTGACCCGCTGCTGACCAGTCGCACCACATCCGGCGCAAACATCTCTAAGGCCAGCACCAGAATCGCCAGCAGGGTCGTCACCAGACTCAGCAGCACCGCCAGCAAGCGCCACAATTCGGCTTTGCCCTGTTTGGTGACCACTTCGCTCAGCACAGGGACGATAGCGCTGTTGATGTGTCCGGCGATGAGCAGGTCGAACAGCCCTTTGGGGATGAGAATCGCCACCAGAAAGGCATCCGCCGCGCCCGTCGCGCCGAACAGACCCGTCAGCACCGTTTCGCGCGCCAGACCAAGCACACGACTGGCGACATTTCCCAGCGCGAGAATACCCGTCGCGCCGACGACTCCGGCATTGGTCTCTTCCTGAGTCGTGTCACTTAACGCGGTTTCGAGCGGGTCTTCGATGGCGAGGCTGTCGGTGGTCATAGGCGTGCCTGCGATGGATGGACGATTAGCCTGCCGATTATACGTGCCGATAGACGCCCTGCCTATACAGCGAATCGGGCGCTCAGGCGGCGACTGGTCTACTCTAAAACCTGTTTCGGCAGCGATTGGATACGCGCGATGAGGCCAGACGTGCTGTGGTCAGGTAGATAATCAATCAACACGACACGCCCACCATAGCCCTCGACCAGCGGACGTTCGGGCAGGGGTTTATGGGCATAATCGCCGCCTTTGACGTAAACATCGGGCTTGAGCGCGTCGATGAGCGCATGAGCCGTGTCGTCGTCAAATAGCACCACACCATCCACCGGGCGAAGGGCCATCAACAGGCGCGCCCGTTCCACCGCCGGGACAAGTGGTCGTCCCGCGCCTTTCAGACGCCGCGTGCTGGCATCGCCATTCAGCCCGATGAACAGCGCATCGCCCAACGCCCGCGCCTTTTCGATATAATCAAGATGACCTACATGCAGCAAATCGAAATGTCCATTGGTGAACACCAGCGTCCGACCGTGCTGCCGGAGGGCATCCCGTCGTGTGAGGGCGTCGTCCAGTGAGAGATGTGTGTGCATAACCTGCCCTTTCTGCGGATAACGATAGCGGCTATCGGGGCGTTGGGCAATGTTAAAATTGGGCAATGTTAAAATTGGGCAATGTTAAACTGAGGTAGAGTATATCATAGGACAAAAGCCCTATGACTTGCCCATCGCGCCTGGGCGGTGAGGCGTTATAATAAACCCCATGATGACACGACGCCTGATACTTCCCCTATTATTCATCCTGATGTGGGTCGCGGCCTGCACGGGCGAGAGTGTGGATTCCGCCAGTCTACCGACAGAGGCGCAGCTCCCCTCGCCGACATCACCGCCGCCACTGCAACCGACTCTGCCGCCGACCTTCACGCATACACCGACGTTCACGGCGATTCCGAGCGAAACCACGTCCGCCACACCCAGTATCACCCCCAGCCTGACCATCACCCCCACGCCGACCTTGACTCTGACACCGACTCCGCCCAATACACCGGAGCCGAATGCCGTCAACAGTCTCATCGAAGCGGCGCTGGTCTTCACACCGCTGCCGACAGATTTTGTCGTGCCCGGCGCTGTCGCGGGTGGTGGGGCAGTCGTCAGCACACCAATCGGCGGGTCGCCCGCGGCGTGCTTGATTTTCCCGCCGGGTGGATTTGGCGTCGCCTTTACGAACAACCCATCGCTGCAAAATCAACTCGGCTGTCCAACCGGCAGTCCGCCCGTGACGCAATCGCTGCCAGCGGCCTATCAGCAATTTGAACACGGCACGATGATCTGGATTGGCACGACTCCGCCGTCGATTTATGTTATGTATACCAACAACGTCTTCCAGCGCTTTGACGACACCTATGTCGAAGGCGTAGACCCGGTGAGCAGTGGACAATTATCGCCACCGGGATTGTTTGAACCCCGTCGCGGCTTCGGCAAAATCTGGCGCGAAATTCCCGGTATTCAGTCGCAACTTGGTTGGGCGACCCTGCAAGAGCAAGCGTCACAGGCCACTGTTCAGGATTTTGAAAATGGGCGCATGGTCTATCTGCCGATACGCGGCGACATCCTGATTTTTGTCAGCGGGACGGGTGGCACAATCGCCGACAGCGGCACATGGCAGACCGTCCCCGGCGGGTTTTAGCGCCGATACGCATAATCACGATTCATGCCAGCACACCCACCCCCACGCATTGCCTTTTACATCAGCGCGCACGGATTCGGTCATGCGGCACGACAGGCCGCCATTGTCCGGGAACTGCATCAGCGTGGCGTGCAAGTCTATATCCGTTCCGCAGCGCCACAAAAATTCTTCGACGGACTCATCGCCGATTATCATCATGCCCATTATGATGCCGGAATCATCCAGCATGACGCGCTCAGTGTCGATGGACGGGCATCGCTGCAACGGTATGCCGACTTTCTGACCCAACAGGCCGCGTTGATTCAACATGAACTGGATTTCGTCCGCGAGTGCGGCATCAACCTGATTGTCAGCGATATGCCGCCTGTCGCGCTGGACATCGCAGCCGAAGCCGGCATCCCCGGCGTGGCGATTACGCACTTCACATGGGATTGGGTTTATGAGCATTATCTGGACGCCAATCCTGAATATCGCTCTGTCGTCGAGTCAATCACCGCGTCCTACAAGCGGGCGACACTGGCGCTGCAAATGCCGTTTGCCCATCCTTTCCCGATGTTTTCGCGCGTTGAACCGATTGCACTGGTGATTAATCCCGCGACCCGATCGCGCGCGACTGTTCGCGCTGAACTGTCCATCCCGGAACACAGTCGCATGGCGCTGCTGTCGATGGGCGGGGTCGGTTGGGGGCGGACGGATGTGTCGGCACTGGGTACGCTGACGGGCTGGACATTTCTGGTGATGCCGCATATCTGGGATGATGTGCGCCATTTGCCCAACGTGCGCCTGATTCCAACCGGGTACGACGGTTATCACAACCTCATCGCAGCGGCGGATGTCCTCATCGGCAAGGCGGGCGGTTCGACCACCTCTGAATGTATCGCCCATCGTACCCCGATTATCTATACCATCCGCGACGACTATCGCGAGAACAGTCTGCTGCGCGCCGCACTCGATAGCTATGCCCATGCCCACTTTCTGGATAAAGGTACATTCGAGTCCGGTGCATGGGTCACGCTGCTGGACGATTTCGTCAATGCCGCCTTTGACTGGCCTCCCATCGCCATCAATGGCGCAGAGGTCGCGGCAGACCGCCTGTTGTCGCTGTTGTAGTAGGGATAAGCCGATGTGCTTGCCCACCAATGAGAACAGACCCCGTGTTCTCCCCAGTGCAATCTTCTATGCAATCAGTTGGATATAGTTGAGGGGTGTGCATAAACCATTATGAACTCTTCTGAGCTTGTTGGTTTATCAAAGCCCTTCGAATTGTATCTATTCACCTATCCGTGAGATTTTGCCTGTTTCTATTGCAACCCCTCCCCTAAATCCTCTCCCCGAATTCAAGGGGGGGACTTCCAGAACGCTTGTGACCCGTTCTGCACCCTTCCTCCGTATACGGGGGAAGGGCCGGGGATGGGGGTTTAAAGGCAGGCGTATGGGTAGGTGAATAATTACTTCGAATTTGAATTGATTAAACGTCAAATTTTAGAGGTTTTGGGCTAATTCAGTCAGCTATAAAAGCAGGAATCTGAGCTTTTACAAAGAACTCGTCATCCAATTGACGAATTATGCACACCCCTCATATAGTTAGCGTGTTGTGCGCGGTGTAAAATCCGCCTGATACGACTCGCGTAGACAGGCCGAACATGACGGAAGACATCGCACATGACCGCACCCCCTCCACGCATGAGGGAATTTACCGCCGCAATTTCATCTTTTTTCTGCTCGATTATATTTTGTTCACCGTCGGGCTAGACATTGTCAGTTCGGCAACGGTCATCCCCGATTTTGTCCGCCAACTGACCGACTCGGAAATTATTATTGGCTTATCCGGCAGTCTGGCGACGGTCGGTCATACGCTGCCACAGATATTCATCGCCCGCTATATTGTGCGGTATGCGCGCAAGAAATGGTGGTTTGTCGGCCCCAATATCCCGGTGCGCTTCGTGATGTTGATATTTGCGGGATTGATTGTGCTGCTCGGTGCAGACCGTCCCCAACTCATCCTGCTGGCCTTCTTTATCTGTTATGGCATCGCGTCGTTTGGTGATGGGGTGGTTGGCGTCCCCTGGGTCGATTTGACCGGATCGAGTCTGGATAATCGCTGGCGGGCGCGAATGTTGGGGCTTGGCGCGGTGATTTCTGGCCTGATTTTGCTGCTGGTGGCGCGCTGGGTTGGGACAGTTCTCGGTGAAAGTGGCCCGGCCTTTCCGAATAATTATGCCCTCCTGTTCGCGGTATCGGGTGTCATCTTCGTGATTTCGATTTTGCCCGGACTATTCTTTCATGAACTGCCCGGCGGTAAAGCTGTTGAAAAACTGCCGCCGTTTCGCGAATTTTTGCCCGATTTAGGGCGTTTGCTGCGTGAGGATGTGCCATTTCGGGCATTTATCATCCTGCGGATATTGACCAGCCTGTTCATGATGGCAGCGCCGTTTTACATTGGCTTTGCGACAGTGGAGTTGGGTTTATCGAGCGAAGTGGCTGTGCCCGTGCTGCTGGCGATGTTGACAGTGGGCAGTATCGGCGGTGCGGTCATTTATACATGGTTGGGCGCGCGCAACAATATCCTGTATGTGCGGCTGGCATTGGTCGGGGCGGCGCTGCTGCCGATTAGCGCGCTGCTGGCGGGCTTTGCCGGGCCGGTGCCGTTGTACCTTGGTTTCCTGATTTCGGGTCTGGCTTCGGGCAGCAATATGCTGGCGGGTTATCTCAACTGGATTGTCGGTTACGCTCATCCTGATAAACGCCCGATCTATGTGGGCTTGTCGAATACCACAGCGGCGATAATTTCACTGGCTGCGCCCTTTATCGCCGGGACAATTGCCCAGAGTTTCGGTTATCGTCCCTTGTTTGTGGTGTCGATGCTGCTGGCATTGGGTGCGTTGTTTGTGACGGTGCGCTTCCTCAACAACGCGCCAATGGCGTTGTCGCAAGATGCGCCAGCACAATCCAGCACCGATTGACTGTTACCTGGATACCACGCTTTAGGGTATAGTCTACATGCGTTCTGCGGGATGTTTAAGGACAGACCATGCCCATCACAATAGACCGGGACTACATCATCAATACGCTGGCGGATTTGGTGCGAATCAATTCGGTCAATCCATCGCTTGTGCCGGGTGGCGCGGGTGAAGCGGATATTGCCTCCACACTTGCCTATGAACTGCGCCATATCGGGTTGGAAGTGGCGACATACGAACCGGAATACCGTCGCCCCAACGTCGTTGGCATTTTGCGCGGCACAGGGGGCGGGCGCTCGCTCATGCTCAACGGACACACGGATACCGTCGGCGTGGAGGGTATGAACGATCCCTTTTCGGCTGAGATGCGCGATGGCAAATTGTATGGACGCGGCGCATTTGATATGAAGGGTGGTATCGTCGCGTGCATGGCGGCGTTAAAAGCGCTGGTTGAGTCCGGTGTTAAATTGCGTGGCGACCTCATCTTTACCGCCGTATCGGACGAAGAATATGGCAGCATCGGCACCATGGCGGTGGTTGAACAATATCAGGCCGATGGCGCAATCGTCGTCGAACCCACCGGATTGGGTCTCGTCCCGGCGCATAAGGGCTTCCTGTGGGTAGATGTCACCACCAGCGGACGCGCGGCACACGGCAGCGACTATCATACCGGGATCGACGCCAATATGCACATGGGTCGCTTCCTGCATGAACTCGAAAAATTATCAAACGACTTGCTAAAACGAACACCCCATCCGCTGGTTGGCGCGCCCTCTTTGCACGCGGCCATGATTCAAGGCGGCAGCGGCCTCAGCAATTACAGCGCAGGCTGCAACCTCAAAATCGAGCGCCGCACCATCCCCGGCGAGACGGCAGACGCCGCTATGGCAGAAATTCAGGCCATTATCGACGAACTTTCCGCCGCAGACCCCAATTTCAAGGCCGAAGCGACCTGCTTTTTCGTCCGCAACCCGTTTGAAGTCGATGAACAGACTCCCATCGTGCAAACACTATCAAAAGCCGTCGAAACCGTGTGCGGCGAAAAACCGCCGATGGTGATGGGCGTCGGTTGGATGGATTCGGCACTATTGGCGGCGGCAGGCATCGAGACCATTATCTTTGGCCCTGCCGGAACAGGCGCACATGCTCATGAAGAATGGGTCGATATTGAATCGGTGGTCACAACGGCGGAAGTGCTGGTACAAGCGGCGATGGATTATTGTGGCCCTGCCTGATTCACGACTGGCAGCCTGATGGTGAAGGTTGTGCCCTGTTCCGCCTGACTATCCACCGAAACCGTGCCGTCGTGCTGTTCGACAATCTTTTGTACGATACTCAATCCTAGCCCCGTGCCAGGGATGTTCGCCGCTTGGACACGCCCACCCCGATAAAAACGCTCGAAAATATGCGGTAGTTCGTCTTCGGCAATCCCCATACCGGTGTCTTGCACCTTTAGCACGAGGTGCGTCCCATTATGCTGCACGGTGATTGTGACGCTGCCTGCGGGTGTGTAGCGAATGGCATTGACCAGTAAATTCGCCAGCATCCGCTGAAGCTGCGTGGGGTGGCCTTTGATGGGTGGCAGGTTATCGACACACCGAAATTGCAGTTCTACGCCGGCGATTTCTGCCATCGACCCATAAATGAGCGTCGTAGTTTCGACCACTCCTTTCAAATTGACCATACCCCATTCTGCCGAAGATTCCCCATTCTCAAGATAGGACATATTCAGCAAATCACCAATCAACTCATTGAGATTGACGACATACCGATTGAGACGGGCGAGGAAGAGCGGTTTTTGGTTGGGTGGGGCGCGGTCTATCAGTTCCAGCGTCAAGTTCAGGCTGGCGATTGGATTCCGCAGGTCATGGGTAACGACGGCCAGGAAACGCTTCTGCCGCTGATTTTGCTGTTCAAGCTGCTCGTAGGAGTGAGATAATTCAGCCGTGCGTTCGGCGACACGCTGTTCAAGTTCAGCGTTCAATTTGCGGAGCTGGTTTTGAACGAATTCGCGTTTTTGTAATTCCCGATACATCAGACCAAATAACAACGCGCCCGTTATGACGACAAATGCAAATCCCTTTAAGGTCTGGAAATATGTTATTTGGCTTGCATCCGGGAAAAAGAGCGCAACAATCTGATCAGACGCAAAAATCCATAGCAGGGCAACCACGATATAAATGAGTGCAATCCGCAGTCCGGCCCATGCCGATGTATGTCTCATCACCGTATCCAAAGGGTCTTGTTCATTTCTCGTAATTATATAGGAAATTAGTGGAAAATGGGCAAACGCGGGTAATTTCCGGTCAAGGTGTTTGGGGTGTGGTATGGGCTTCCAACCATGCGGCGATGGCTTCGACATCCTGTTCGCCACGCGCCACCTGCAAAACATAATCCTGGATCGTGGCGTCATCCCATGTGCCGGCATAACCATTCGCCGCCAGAAATAACACCAGCGCGCGGGTTGCAGTCCGTTTGTTGCCATCCATGAACAGGTGATGATAGGCCAGCGAATGTAACAGCGCGGCGGCTTTGTCCATCAATGTGGGATAGGCGTCCTGACCAAACGCTGCCAGAAACGGGCGCCGCGCCGCAGACCGCAGCAGATGACGGTCACGCACGCGCGGTTCTTCCCCCATCACTTCCTCGTTGATGACATAAATATCCGCAGCCGATAGAAAACGTGCCATTATTGCCTCAATACGTGCTCGCGATGTGCCAGAATGGACGGATTATTCGCGTGATAAGAGTGCCGGGTAGGGATGCGCCGATGTGTTCATCTGCTGTGTTCGCTGTGCCTGTGTGGTTCATTTTGTGCTTAGCCAGTCGCTGCCCGCCTCATTGTTTGTCGAGTTCATCCAGCAGCCAGCGATGTTCCTGTAGAATGGCATCAATTAATGCCATATCGTGGTCGGCATCGGGTTCGGGCGCGGCAGGACAGGGCTTCAGTGTCAACCATTTGACGAAGGCATCCAGCGATTGCTTACCCTGTGCCGTTTCCAGAATCATCGTCAGCGCGTTTTCGGGCTGCCAATCGACTCGCTGCCCATTGACCTCCAGCATGAAAATCGCCGCGACTGTGGCGGTGCGTTTGTTACCATTGGCGAAGGCGTGATTGCGCGCCACCGAATGCAGCAGGGCGGCGGCTTTGTGCGCGAGTGTTGGATAGGCATCCTGACCAAAAGCCGTCGTTGTGGGACGGGCGACAGCCGCTTCCA
>CAZTLI010000216.1:0-8855 GCA_964614375.1 uncultured Anaerolineaceae bacterium | reverse complement strand
GTTCATAACGCACCTGCCGTTCTTTCGGTTCGTGTGCCATGCGCGCGGCGAGGTCGGCAGGTCCCACAAAAAAGCCATCGACACCCTCCACTGCCGCAATATCTTCCAGATTAGCAAGGGCTTCAGGCGTTTCACATTGCACAATCAAAAACGTTTCGCGCAAAGCATGGTCAATGAGCGAATCAAGACCTTCATCAATATCAACGCCAAAATTCGCTTCCAGGCCAATGCCATTGATACCCCTATCGCCAATGGGCGGGAATTTGACTTTCCGCACTAAATCGCGGGCTTCATTTGCAGTCGAAACATGGGGCACAACCAGTCCGGTCGCGCCATCTTCGAGATAACGATAAAGCGAGGCTTTGTCGCGCGTTGCAGGGCGTAATAAACAATCAATATCGTACAGATGGAAAAACGCCAACAGCGCCTGTATTTCACGGTTATCCCATGTGCGATGTTCGAGGTCGAGCCAGATACCATCGTAACCCATACTGGCAGCATATGCGACAAATGGCGGCAAAAAGTGCCCAAGCATCGCGAGTCGAGCGGGCTTACCCGCCCGGATACGGCGTAAAATTTTGCTTATTCGCATACTCGTATCCTAACCATAAACTGGACACTGTGACGGCACAACCTCATCCACCAAAAAGGCATCTTCCTGGGTGACATTGGCGATTTGCCCTGTCTCTATATCCAGCACATAAATATCGGAATCCGACTCCGGCCTATTACACAGCGCAATGGCATGATAACGACTGTTCGGTGACCAGTTTTCGCCGAAGATATTCGTAAAGGGCACGGCTGCATCCTGAATAACTGTGCCGTCGGAACTGTATACGTATAATTGGGTTGGTGCAGTGTAACCAATTTGCAGAAAAAGCCTGCTATCCGGGGAGGGATAAAAATAGGGATAAGCCACTGTGCCCGGTATCAATTCAACTGCGCCGCTGATCACATCCACCCGATACGTGCCCACAGTGCCCGGTGGTTCGGCGCCCGGATTATTGTTCAATGCAACAACGATGTGGCCCCCATCCGGCAGCCAGGCCAGTCGGCGTGGACTTCCTCCCATATAGGCAACAGCACGAATAACCCCGGTCGCAAAATCAACCCGATAAAGAGTCCCATCGTTCGGCAGCATGAACGCAATTTCGCCACCATCCGGTGACCAATCCACCTGGGCGATACAACACGTTGGATTGTTAAACCAGAAGTTTTCAAGCAGGTTTGTAATCTGATTACTTTCGACATCGTACAGATGAACACCAACCCGGTCTGGTGTGATTTCGCCCATATAGACAATGAACCGACCATCAGGCGACCAATCCCAGTAATAATATGGCGCATCGGTATCGGACACCTGACGCACATCACTGCCATCGGGGCGCATAATATATAACTCAGCTTTGCCGGAACGGCGCGATTCAAAAAGTATCCATTCGCCTGTAGACGAAAACGTGGGACGCGAGTCCGCCGTCGGATGATTGCTTAGATTCACTGCACCGCCCCCACTGGCGTTCATAATGTAGATTTCGCGATTGCCATCCACAAGCTGTGTATTGAAGACGATCCGCTGTCCGTCCGGCGACCAGCTCGGATTGCTATTTTGTTCAGTTGATTCTGTGAGATTTCGTAGTCCTGTACCATCAACATTCACCAGCCAAATATCGGCATTGCCAGTCCGCCACGACGTAAACGCGATTTGGCTGCTGTCTGGCGACCAAACAGGGTGGGTATCATCTGCTCCCATCTCATCATCAATCGCCGCAAACACTATCACCGGGACAACAATCAGCGCTAACAAACTCAAAAAGACGACGGCACTATGCCATTTCATAATTTCGCTCCAGGATTAGATTATGGTAACCATCAACAGACGCTTCCCAATCTGTGGCGATGTAGACTGTTGAATCCATTTGGAACACGAGCGCGGGGCCTGCAAATTTCATGCCGGGTTGCAGTCGCGTTCTGTCCAACAGAGACATATCGACACCATGAATGGTCTTTTCATCTAAACGCGCGACAGCAGAATCGTGTTCGCCTAATGCTTCTGCCTCCAGTCCCGGTTTATCTAGTGAACCGATTGCCTGTAAGCGCAAATTGGTCACTTCAACGGTTCGTTCTGGTAAGGCATGTCCATAGGTCAATTGGTGGATTTCGTGAAACACATTGGCAATATTCATGTCGATTTTGGCCTCACGCAATGGGACGGACAACTCATATGCCTGCCCTTCATAACGCATGTCCAACGAGGCCCGCAGCGACATGCGATTATCGGGTACACCTTCTAAACTGAGGTCGTCATAGCCTTGCTGCATCATTTGCAGCAGTTCGACTCGCATTCGGGCTATGGCATCAATCGAGAGTTTTCGCATCACCGGACGACTGTAATCGAGTATGACATCGGCAACCAGCAGCCCATACGCGCATAACACACCCGGATAACGCGGAACCAGGACACGCGGGATTTCGAGCCGTTCCGCTACTTCACAGGCATGCAGTGGCCCCGCCCCGCCAAATGCCACTAATGTAAAATCTCGCGGGTCATGCCCGCGCGCGATAGACACGCGACGCAGCGCCCTGTCTATATTGACGTTGGCAACATCAACAATCCCCTGTGCAGCCTGTACGACTGACAATCCCATTGCATCGCTCAGTTCTGACATCGCCACTAATGCGGCATCAAGGTCGAGCGACATCTGTCCGCCGAGAAAGTGCAGCGGGTCAAGCCGACCCAGAATCGCATTGGCATCACTCACCGTAAGATGATCGCCCCCACGTCCATACACAATTGGGCCGGGGACGGCGCCGGCACTTTCTGGCCCAACGCGCAGCGCACCGCCTGCATCCAAACGCGCAATAGACCCACCGCCCGCGCCTATCGTATCTATATCCAGCATACGGATTCGCAGGGGCAATCCATCAATCTCAGACTCTGGTCTGCGTGTGGGCTGTCCAGCACAGAGGGCGACATCGGTTGATGTGCCGCCCATGTCGAGTGTAATAATCTGGTCATAACCCGCCAATTTTGCAACATGAAATGCCCCAATCACACCCGCAGCCGGGCCGCTCAGTGCCGTTTGTATAGCCTGTTCCTTAATACGTTCAACGCTGTTCACGCCCCCATCAGATTTCATAATCCGCAGCACCGATGCAGACGGCAGTTCTGCTTCAAGTCGAAAGATATACCGGCTAATCACAGGCCGTACATAGGCCTCAAGTGCAACTGTGCTGGCACGTTCATATTCCCTGAATTCGGGCAGCACATCGGACGAAAGTGCGACCTGCCAGTCTTTGAATTTAAATTTATCCAGAATGCGGTCATAGACTGCACGCTCATGAACCGGATTGAGGTAGCTATACAGAAAACATACCGCAATCGCATCAACCTTCTGCTTTTCTAGCGTCCGCAGCACTTTGTCGAGCGCCTTCATATCGAGCGGCAGCAGCACTTCACCTGTGTGCGCGAGACGTTCGGGCACTTCATAGCATAATTCGCGCGGGATAAGCGGTGGTGGCAGCGTCGGATGCAGCGCATAAAGCACAGGGCGATTCTGGCGTCCGATAAAGAGCACATCGCGAAAACCCTGTGTCGTAATCAAGGCCGTTTTCGCCCCTTTACGCTCCAATATCGCATTCGTAGCAACCGTTGAACCGTGTGAAATGCGCGTCAGGGTGTTAATTTCGCCGGATGTAATGATGTTGAGTCCAGCCAACATCGCATCAGCGGGGTTAGCTGGCGTGCTGAGCAGTTTGTGGATGGTCAAGCGCCCATCACGATTGAGGATGAGGTCGGTGAATGTGCCGCCAATATCAACGCCGACGTGCATAAAAACTCCTTCTGTGTATATCCGCACGGATTATAGCGCAGGACAGGCGTTTTTGTGGGTGGCAACGACGTTAGGCTTCAACCAAAAAGAGGCCGGACAAACCGACCTCTCGCGGACTCTGGACATCATCAGATGGATTAGTTACCCATCATTTCATCAATATCGGTGGTAACCATGATGAACAATGGCGCTTCTTCAAGGCCAAAGACGGCGACGAAGTAGCTGCGATTTGCACCGAGTGTATATGTACCCACATCAGCAATCTCAGCAGTGGCATCTTCGAAGTCTACGACAGACAGGGTGCGTTCGCCCGCAACAATATCTACCGAGGCATAACCATCACTTTCAGCCGTAAAGCCGGGATAACCGAGTGTCTGTACGAGCGCAGCGCCATCCACAACCAGATTCACGGGTTGACCATCAGGAATACCATTGAAGATGCTCACACGGGTTTCGCCGGCACCAATGGGGCTGAAATCTTCAACAATAGCATACACTGTGCCGGTGTCGCGACCCACTTCACCAATCACGGCAGCCGTGACCCATGTACCGGTCGCCAGCGGCACATCCACTTCAAGCAATGCCTCATCGACAGATGCGCCGGCGGGTGTCACAGCCACTGTATAGACGCCTGCTGGAATAACTTCCCAGTCTGTAATGTCAGAAATGGTCGCCGCTTCCAGAGTCAGGACACCATTGACATAAACATCGACCTCACCTGCATCGGGCGAGAAATGGGCCACACGCAGATGCAAATCACCATCGCCCAAATCCATATCGACGGGTTCGCTGTCACCTTCATCCATCATCATATCTGCGGGATCGGTGGTCGCAGACACAAACAAGGGATCGGCGGCAAGACCAACCACTGCGAAGAAATAGTGACGACCTGCACCTAAGGTATAGCTGCCAAAATCTGCAACTTCTACTGATTCATCCTGATAATCTGTTGCCGTGAAGGCGTAATCACCAGCAACAATATCGACCTCTGCGAAACCATCACTATCTGGCCCTAAGAAACCGGGATAACCCAGCGTTTGAACCAGCACAACGTCATTCGCAACGAAGTTAACCGGGTCGCCATCGGGAATGGCATTGAAGATACTTACGCGCGTTTCGCCATCGACCAGTGGGCTGAAATCTTCCACCAGTACCTGTACATCGAGCGTATCGCGAATCGCTTCGCCAATTGCGGCAAACGTCACCCAGTCACCATCATTCAACGTATAATCCATCGGGCCAAGTACGGCATCATCAAGCGATGTGCCAGCGGGTGCAACCGCTATACTATATGTACCGGCTGGCATCTCGACCCAATCCGTAATATCAGGGAATGCCAGTTCAGAAATCGCCACCTGTCCGTTTACATAGACATCGACTGCTCCGGCGTCCACTGAAAAATGGGCGACGCGAACATGGGCTGTATCGTCGGACTGTGCAAACGCCACTGTTGGCACTGCCACCAACAGGAGGACAAGGGAAATGAGGAGTGCTTTACGCATACGTTAACTTCTCCATTTCAAAATTAATTGAGATAGGCATAATGCCCAATTTAAGATAGATGAAGAACGTAAAAGACTGTTATAGTCCAAAAGTCCTGTTTACAACGCTGTAATACACAAATTACGGATTTATACATATGCTTCTGTCATAAAGCGTCAATTTTGATGGCTGAATTTCACCGCTAATAAAAAACTGATGATTTTCCGGCAAAATTCCTACACAGCGCATAACTCCTTCTAACAGGGTGCATAAATTTCTCTTACACACCCGCGCTATGATAAACCCGTGAGCAAATTACAGGATGAATACCATCAACCCGACCTATTCAGGAGGAACACTCATGAGCACACTCATTCGCTGGAATCCCGTCCGTCGCAATACATTGGATCGTTTTGTCGATGAAGCGTGGCGCAATTTCCCGGCAGTGTTTGAAAATGGAACACGCACACTACCGCTTGATGTGCAAGAAGACGACAACGCCTATTTCGTCTATGCCGAACTGCCCGGACAAAATCCCGACGACATCCATGTCCGTTTTCATGACGGTGTGTTGACCATCGAAGCCGAAAATCAGTACGAACACAGCGAAAACAACGGCAATGGCGGCGAAAATGGCAAACGTGTCCTGCTGCACGAACGGCGCTATGGCAAATTCAGCCGCAGCGTGCGCCTGCCAGAAGCTATCAGTGTAGATGCTATCGACGCCAGCTATGAAAATGGCGTGTTAACACTCACACTGCCCAAAGCCGAAGAAGCCAAACCCAAACAAATTACTGTCCGCAGCTAATCACACATCTGATAGTCACGACTATCCATACACATAACGGCGAGTCTCATCCCCTCGCCGTTTTTTGATTCCATATCGTGGGTAATCCATCATCGCAAACCTTGCGCGTAGAGTAAGCGTATTCCATCTCATCTGGTGCTTATATCTCGCTGGTTGATACTGCTATAATGGGTCTAAATTTCACCAGAAAAAATGGAGAATGATGTCTCGTCGATTTCTGATTTTTGCCGCCGTTTTCGGCGCATTGGGTGTGGGTTTAGGCGCGTTCGGGTCACATGGTCTGCGAACGATTCTTGAAACAAATGGGCGTGAAAGTACGTTCAATACGGCAGTGCAGTATCATCTAATACATGCTGTAGCATTACTCGGCGCGGCATGGGCAGCAGCGCAATATCCCGGCAAATGGACAACCCGGGCGGGCTGCCTTTTCGTGGCAGGGATTGTGCTGTTTTCGGGCAGTCTCTATGTGCTGGCGCTGTTCAATGCGGGTTGCATGGGCGCGGTTGCCCCCTTTGGCGGCGCAGCATTGATCGGCGGTTGGCTGTGTCTGGGTATAGCCGCGTGGAAGCCAGATGAAACAAGTGAAGACGAGTCTGCGTAGGGGATAACAACACACACATCAACCACTATGAGGAGTCACAATGGCTGACAAACTGTCCATCACCAAAAAGAAGAACAGTACCTATCACGAGATGCGGCGCGGGTTGACGATTATCGTTGTGTTTTCGCCCATCATTCTTTTCGCGTTCTATATCATCGGTTTATATCTATGGACCAGGATCACCCAACGCGGCATTTTTTTCGCGAATAATGACCCGATGATTGCCTTTATGGGCTTGATTATGGTCTTTGCGCTGGTGCTATTTTTGCGGCGATTGCGTCACATTGTCACCTGGCGGCGGGGACTATTTGCTGAACTGCGCCGCATCGTCCATATCCGCGAGGATTATCTGGCAGCAGCAGGTGAAAACGTGTCCGATGAAGAGGCTGTGGATGCCCTGGACTATGGAATAGACACCACCCAAGAACAATCTCAAAGACAATAGTTCAGTTCAACACAAAGCGCATGTCCAATCCGGGATATGCTCATAGCTAATCGTGTTGCCTCGTTGCGATTACTCGTATTGCAGTTCAAATTCGTCCTGTGAACAAACCCGCAGTACGCCCGCCAATTCATAGCCAACATGACACATCGTATCACCCACTTTGAGGTGCAAAGGCCCGTTAAAGGGCGCACGCTCAACCAGCTCGAACGATGTGCCCGGTGTCAAACCCAGTTGACCCAGATATTCAAGTATTTCGGCATCGTGGGTATGCACCCGACTGAGTGTATAAGTCTGCTTCGACTGCATCTGTGTGAGCGGTGTATCAACCACCTTCGGCATCACCCCATCGGCGGTGGGGATGGGTTCACCATGGGGGCAGCGTTTTGGAAAACCCGCCATCGAATCCATCCGCTTGACCAGCACATCACTCACCACCACACCCATTGCGTCGGCAGCATCATGGACTTCATGCCAGCCAAATTGCATCACATCGACCAGAAACCGTTCTACTAAACGATGCCGTCGGATGCTGATTAACGCCTCGTGTTCGCCCGCAGCAGTGAGTTTGATACCCTGATACGGCACATGCTCTAATAAGCCCGCATCTTTCAGGCGCTGCACCATGCGTGTCACAGCAGGCGCGGTCACGCCTAATACATCAGCCAGGGCCGATGTCGATACATGCTCATCATCCTGATAATGTGCAAGTCGATAGGCTTCCGCCAGATACTCTTGCATTGCGGCGCTCGTCGCCATGCAGTTTTGCCCTCACCGTGCGGTACATAATTTATAAGATGCTTATCATAAATATAACGGATTGAAGTCCGGTTTTGCAAGCGTTAAACATTGAGTTTAGTCAGGTTAAATACAATTCTGACATTCTCAAGGCAGATTGAGCAAATATGTAACCAGTGCATCAATGTCATCCAGCGACACTGTCGTAATCAGGCGATGTTCACCGGGTAGAATGAACACATCGGTCAAATCATCTGCCGAACCATCGTGAAAATAGGGCGCGCTCATCCACAACCAGCGCAGGGGCGGCGTGTCGATGAGTCCGCCTGTGCCCACATCATGCTGCTGCACATCTGTGCCTAACGCGCCGGAGTGGCACGTCGAACAACCCTGTTCCTCGAACACGACACCGCCGCGCGCGACCAGTTCAGCGTCTGTCGTCCGCGGATTAGAAGGGCCAAGCAGTGTCCCTAAATACGCTGTGAGAATATCCAGGTCAGGTGAAATCCCACTGTGCATATCCGCAGGCACAGGATTAACTACCCCGTCCAGCAGTCCAAAACCAGTCTGCAAACGACGGATATGGACTTCTACATCACCCAATTCATCCCATTGTCCTGCGGCGGTATAGGGTGCGGTATCGAGCAAATTAAACAGAACGGGTGTGTTCCGTCGCACACCGGGCGCCACTGCCCAGACACGTCCATCCGACTGTCCATCAAAATGACAGCTTGCACAACTGATGAATTGATTCGTACTCAAGCGGGCGTCATCCGCACCATAAAACAACTGCGCGCCAATCAACACATCCACCGGAACTTGCAAATCACTCACAGGTTGGCGGTCTCGCACCGTCAAATTGCGGGTTTCGATCACCGTCACTGTGCCGTCAATGGCGCTGTGAACATAGAGGAAGGCATTATCCCGGCTAAACACTGCCCCGCGCGGATTTGA
>CAZTLI010000215.1:0-8879 GCA_964614375.1 uncultured Anaerolineaceae bacterium | reverse complement strand
GATTGCGACGGAGGTGCGCGCCTGCACATTGTGTCGGCTGCATGAAGGCCGCCTCAACGCCGTACCCGGTTATGGCGATCCGAATGCCGACATCATGTTCATCGGCGAAGGGCCGGGTTTTAATGAAGATAAGCAGGGTTTGCCGTTCGTGGGGCGTTCCGGGCAGTACCTGGATTATCTACTGGAATTGATTGGCCTGACGCGCAAACAGGTCTTCATCGCCAATGTGGTCAAATGTCGTCCACCCAACAATCGCGACCCGCAGGCCGACGAAATCCTCGCCTGTAAATCCTACCTTGACCGTCAGATTGAAGTCATTGACCCGCTGGTCATCGCCACGTTAGGGCGGTTTAGCATGGCGCGCTATTTCCCCGATGCGCGCGTCAGCCACATTCATGGTCAACCCCGTTATGACGATACCCGCGCCTACTTCCCGTTTTATCACCCGGCGGCGGCGTTACGCAATCCCGGTCTGCGTCGGGATATGGAAGCCGACATGCACCGCCTGCTGGAAGTGGTCGAGAAGGTGAAGGCCATACGCGCAGGTGAAGCAGTGGCCGACGATGCGGAGGATGATGATCCACCGCCACCACCCAAAGATGACCCACCCGATGATGAAGAACCCAAACAGTTGAAGTTGTTTTAGGGCAGTTACTGCCCAGCAAATGCAGATACAGATTTATTGCTGATTGCTGACCTGCAAATGCAGATACAGATTTATTGCTGATTGCTGACCTGCTGATAGCCAAACGTCCGCAAGAAATTAAAAAGCCGCCCTGATGCTGTCGGACGGCTTTACCCCCTGTGTGCCTCCCATATTTTGGACAGGCGTCAACTGGTGATGTTCATGAACCGTAGGTGTCCCCCAATAACCACGCCGTCGCCGCCGGACGCGACTCGAATATGCGCGCGTTGTCCTGACGGTTGTGGGCAAATTGGATGAAGGGGTGGATGAGACTGTGCGCCACACTGCGCTGTTCCAGAATCGCGACGCGCATCGGCTGGCGGTCAAAATACACCGCGTCGAAATCGCTCATCCGTTGGAACAAGTATTTGACAGGCAGGTCGTCCGCCGCCAGCCGATCAATCAGCAGATAGATGGGTTTGTCGGCGGGCGAGTCGTTGACAATGCCTTCAAGGTGCATCATGAACTCATCCACCGCTTGTCGTGACCCGCGCCGAATCAATAAGTCCGCAATCCCATTGCCATAATGATGTACCGAAACGGTGACGCTAATGCGGGTGTTTGGCTTCAGCATGAGTCGATGTCCCCTATAAAATAAAGTCCCGTTAATGGTGTTCATTATCATAACGGGACTTTTATTTATCGGGATGTGGCTGGACTCAATGTGATGTGGGTCTGTCCTGTTTCTGGAACATGCCAGATTGTATTCAGATGGTCATGATTTCCGCAGGCGTTTCGGCTGCATCCGGCGCGGGTGGCGGACTGCCCAGAACCGCTTTTAGCCAGCGTTTGACCGTTTGCACCGGGATGGCAAATCCAGTGACCGGGCCAGTAATCATCGTGTTGATTCCGACCAGCTTGCCATCAGCATCGACCAACGGCCCGCCAGAATGTCCCGGACGCAGTTTGAGGCTCAGCGCCACCCATTCCCGATGGTCGTGAATTTCGGGCAGGTGGACGTGGGCGCCGATGACGACGCCGGATGTCAGCGCGTTCAACATGCCCCACGGATGCCCCAGTGCCATCACCCATTGACCGGGACGCAAACTGCGCGAATCGCCGGGTTCGATGGTGGGCAGGTCTGTCGCGTCGATGGCGAGGGCGGCGAGGTCGAGACTGCGGTCATAGGCCACAAGCTGCGCGGGGTAGGTATCGCCATTGGCCAGGCGGACTTCTACTGTGCGGCGGTGTCCGTTGCGATGGTCGATGACGACGTGGGCATTGGTGACGATGAGGCCGTCCGAATGCCAGATTGTGCCCGCGCCGACACTGCCTTCGTCGCCATGAATCTGCACGAGGCTGTCGCAGACGGTTTCGACGACGGTCGCCATAGCGTCGTTAAGCTGCTGTACGCTGTTGAGCGTGGTGGGTGTTTGTATCATCATGTTCTCGATTCCGGCGCAAGGTCGGGGTAGGGGATAAAGACGCTGTGTAAAGTTATCCCCGCCGACACTCCCGCTATAAGGCTGCGCTAAGCGCGTTCGCCGATTGTGACCGAAATGTCGATGGGTTGACCGCCGCGCACGAGACTGACCGGCACGTCTTTGCCCACACGTTCGCCACTGAGCAGCGCCAGCAGTTCGTCGAGATTGGTCACACTTTCGCCATCCAGCGCGACGATGATGTCACCGACCAGCAGGCCAGCGTTGGCGGCGGGACTGTCCGCTTCCACCGAGACGATCAGCAAACCCGTTTCTTGATCGCGCTTTTCCGCGAGGGCATCCGGCAGGCGGGCGGGTTGTGCGCCCACACCGAGAAAACCCCGCCGTATGCGTCCGTGTGTCAACAGGGCATCGGCGACCCGGGCAATGACTGTCGTCGGCAGGGTGATGCTCGCGCCGCGAAAGCCCGATGTATTCATCCCGCGCACTGCGCCGGACGCATCCACCAATGGCCCGCCAGAAAAACCGGGATACATCACTACGTCGGTCTGGACGAAGGTCATCAGACGACCCGGCCCCCAACCAAAGCCCCAGCCACCCCCGCGCTGTTTGCGCCCGCGTCCGTGTTCACGCTTGTGGCGGCGCGTATCTTCCAGCGTTCGCAGCGCGCTCACGACGCCGAGCGTCGCTTGCACATCGTCGCCGGGACGCCCCAGCGCCAGCACCAGATGCCCGACTTTGAGGTCTTCGTCTTTGTTCCAATTGGCAGCGGGCAGGTCGGCCTGAACGCGCAAAATCGCGATGTCCGACTCCGGGTCACGACCCACGAGTACGGCGTTGGTGGTGTCGCCACCATCGATGCCGATGCCGATATTGTCAGGTCGTTCGATGATGTGATGGGCAGTGACGACCAGACTCTCGCCAGTTCCTGATGACCAGACGATGCCTGTACCGGGCAGGCGGCGGCGCGATTCGACGCGCACCAGCGACGGGCTGACGGCCTCAACCGTGTTCGCCAGCGCGTCCGATAAATTCTTCAAAACTTCGCTCACGTTCACTTCTCCTCAGATTTGTTCGATGCCATTATCATCCCACAGGCCAGGGCCAGCCCACATCCCACCAATGGCTAACGACAACCTGTACCAATGGCTAGGTAGACCATCAGAAACACATTATCAGTAGGACAAATTTTCGCGAGCGCGCGGTAGGGGAGGGCAAATCGCAAAAACAGGTCATTTTTTGTCGATTGCTGACATAGCGATAGCACTGTGTTAGTAACATGCCCGGAATCGGCCTATTCCGGGCAAAAGTGGGGGAGGGCGTGCCTGTAGCTGTGATTAAAGGCTTTGAGTCGATCTAGCGTGTATAAGACACCGGTCAGATACGGTGTGGGCTAACGACATTTGCGTCAGGTTTCCGTGCGGTTTGATTAACGTTTGGGATATGTTATTTCCGGCGGGATTGAACGTCATTTGGGATAATCCGGTTTGGGATATGTAACGATTTCCCAAATTGGCTGCGACGTATCCCAAATGCACACCGACGACAATATCCCAAATTTACCCGGCACTATCCACCAATAACCCAAATGCGCGGCGCTGCGACATAAGCTGTGTGCGGGGCACAGTCCACCTTGCTTGCGGCGGTCGTGTGTGGTCGGCGTGGTAGACAAATGTCACTTCTGATTGTGAAATATGTCACTTTTTTGGGTTGGTGCGAATGACGTACAGTGTAAGTAACTGGGACAGGCAGCAGACATGAGTCACACAGTTGGTCATCGACGTATCAAATCACTGTGGTTGTGGACTTGCCTTATCGGGTTAGGGGTGATGATCGGTCTGCTTCTGTTCCATCCCGATGTGGCGCTCGGTTCAGATGCGGCGCTGCCCGGTCTCATCTTCTTGATTGTTAGTGGAATTTATCACACACATCATCGTTCTACTGCATGACACAAGGCTTAGGCAACCCGCAATCTGTAGTGTCGTTGCCGATTTGTCTCCCACTTGAACGGCTTCCCTGTACCCACAACCCCACAGAGAGGCCGTTCGCTTTTCTGGTCATGATAAGCAGTTTTCCACAGCGATGAAAACGACCGCTTGTCACAGCCGAATCTACATATCCGTCAATTCGAGCATGGCGCGATGAGTCCGCGCGGAGTCGAGCCGTTTTGCAGCGGCGGAGTCGGTGGTACGCAGGCGCAGCAGGTATGGCCCTTCGCCACGATAGGCGAGATGATCTGGCAGGGGGCCTTCGGTCACTGTGGGCTGTGCCAGTGTGAGACGCACCAGACCGACTTGAAATTCAGCCGTGCGGATGCCGGGTGCGAAGGACTGGTCGCCCTGTGGTCCCGTCCCCAGCAGCGCCGTATAGTCGCGCACGCTGTTGGGTAAATCACGCACCACCACCACCACCTCTTCCAGTCCAGCCGCGCCGTTGGCATGGGTTATCGACCCGGCATCGTCGGGCACACGCAGCGGACGCGGAGTCTGATCTTTCAGCAAAAATGGCACATCGTGATTCGCCGGGATGGCAAATGTCCACGCGATTTTTTTGCCATCGGGACGCATGCGTTCACCGGGATAGGGGCCATCAAGGTGCAGACCGCGCGCACGGATGCGGGGCATTTCGGCCTCGATAGGGTCAAGCAGCAGCGCATAATCCGCCAGCCCTTCGCCCACCGCCACATGGCGCATAAACCGCGCGAGGACAGATGACCTGCCGCGCAAGGTGGGATTCAATAAACCCGCCCGGCGCAGCACCCGCAAGCGCAGAATGTCGCGCCGCCGCTGCATGGCGAACAATTCCAGATAGCTGCCATCTTTGAACACGATCAGGGCATTGTGGGACCGGAAATTGTCATGCGCGCCACCCCGCAGCACCGTGAACCCCAGCGCGCGATAATTGGCGATGGCGACATCAAGGTCATCGACCACTATCACGGCATGGTCAAACAGAAAAGTCGCAGCGGTCATAGCGCCCTACTCATAATCATCAAAATCCTCATCTGCGGGCTGTTGTGATAAAAACGCATCGACTTCGGCACGGGTGGGCATGGCTTCGGCGGCGCCGCGTTTCGTCACGGCGAGCGCGGCAACGGCATTGGCAAAACGGACGGCCTCATGCACCGATTTGCCCTCGCCTATCCCAACCGCTAACCCGGCGTTGAAGGCGTCCCCCCCGCCAACCGTATCGACCGCCTGCACTTCAAACGAGGCGATGTGCCCGTGCTTTTCTGGCTGCACCCAGATGGCGCCCCACGCCCCCATCGTCACGATGAACATCTGGTCGGGACGGGTGATGAGCTTCTGGGCTTCGGTTTCGGTTGCGCCGCCGACCTGTCCGACCAGCGCCTCGAATTCAGGTTCGTTGGGGGTGATAAAATCGGCGAGGTCTAAATATGCGGGTGCGAGTTTGCGCGCGGGCGCGGGATTGAGAATCGTTTTCACGCCATGACGGCGCGCGATTTTTAAGGCGTGTTCGACAGTTTCTTGCGGCACTTCGAGCTGCCCGATGAGGACATCGGCGCTCTGGATAGCCGCTGCCGCCGCGTCAATGTCCGCCGGAGTCAGGCTGTGATTCGCGCCGGGCACAATGGCAATCATATCTTCGCCGCTGTCTTCCACGAGGATAGAGGCGATGCCTGTCGCGCGGGTTTCGTCTTTGATGACATATTGGGTATGGATACCCTCTTGCTGCCACAGGTTCAATCCTAATGTGGCGAAGTTGTCTTTCCCGACCCGTCCGATGAAGGTTACGTCTGCGCCAAGCCGTGCCGCTGCCACCGCTTGATTCGACCCCTTACCACCCGGCCCGGTGGTAAAACGGTGCCCGGTCACTGTCTCGCCAATCTGCGGCAGTTCTGGCATATAAACAACGAGGTCGGTGTTGTAGCTGCCGACCACAACGATTTTTGGCGGCATCGCGCCCTTCCTTTTCGCTGGGAATTAAGAGATGACCAAATATTAACAGAAAGCCGGCACTCGCGCATCCACAGCCTCCCCCTTCTGTCCCCTTGACTCATCGACGATTAACCTGCGCCACCGCGCTTGCCTGTATAATGGGGAGAGGTTGATAACGGTTTTTGCGGAGCACACTCATGAAATTTCGCACCCTGCTGATTACCCTATTGTTGCTGCTGTTGACTACGGCGGCACTGCTGACGATGACCCCGGCGCACGCCATCGGCGACCCCACGCCTACGCCCGGCCCCAGTCCGACATCCGGCGTCAGCGACGATATTTTCCGCGAGGCCGAAAATCGGTATGAGCGCTTCGATTATGCCACCGCGCTGGCACTCTATGACCGGGTGCTGTCGCTGGAGCCGAATCATGTGCCCGCCCTGGTGGGACGCGGCAATAGTCTGCGACATGGGCAGCAGTTGGATGACGCCCTCATCGCCTTCAATCGCGCGCTGGAACTGTCGCCCAATTATCTGCCGGCGCTGGTGGGACGGGCGGAGGTCTATGCGCGCATGGAAGCGTTCGACGCGGCGCAGGCGGATATTGACCGTGTGCTCACGCTCGATCCGACCAATGCCTTTGCCTATAACGCGCTCGGCACCCTGTTCTATCTGCAAGATAATGTCCAGGCGGCGATTGCGGCCTATGAACGGGCGGCGGCGCTCTCGCCCGACTATTTTTCGCCCTACCACAATCTGGGGCTGATCTACAGGGAATTGGGCGATACCGAACAGGCAGTAGCGGCATTTGACCGTGCGGCAGCAATCGCGCCGTTTTCGTTCATCCCGTTTTATAATCGCGCGGGTGTGTGGTTTGATGTCAGTGATTTTGACAATGCCCTCGCCGATTACACGCTGGCGATTGAACGTGATGCGACCTATGCCCCGGCCTATCTGGGGCGCGGCAATGCCTATTACAGCTTGCGAAACTTTGAAGCAGCAGTCGATGATTATACGACAGCGCTCGAACTCGACCCGGAATTGATGCCCGCCTATCGCAATCGTGGGCTGGCCTATTTGAACCGTTCCGAATGGGACTTGGCCCTGGCGGATTTTGACATCGTGGTTGCCGCCTTCCCGGATGACGCCAGCGGTTATTGGGGGCGCGGTCATGCCCTGTTCGCGTTGATGCGCTATGACGACGCGCTGGAAAGTTATCTGCGTTATGTCGAATTGACCGATAGCGACATAGACCCCCTCATTCAGGAACGGATTGACGCCATTCAATCGGGCGCGGTCAACAACGACCCGGTAGCCACAGCCAATGAACTGGTCACACGCGCCAATGCCATCTCGCGGGCGGGCAATCCGCGTGACGCCCTGCCCCTCTATGAACAGGCCATCGCCATCGCGCCCGACTACGCCCTCGCCTATTACAATCGTGGCGTGGCCTATGATGCGCTCGGACAATACAATCTGGCGATAGCGGACTATACCCAGACACTGGCGCTCGACCCGGCATTCTTCCAGGCCTATGTCAATCGCGGCAATGATTATGGGCGCGTGGGACGCTTTGAAGAAGCCATTGCGGATTATGAGGTCGCCATCGAACTCGCGCCCGATGAACCCCTCTCCTATCTGGGATTGGGTAACATCTACTATTCGCTAGAGGCGTATGAACAGGCGTTGGACTATTATCAGCAGTACGCAGCACTGGCGGGCGATAATGCCGACCCTGTTACATTGGAACGGATTCGCGAATTGGAACAACTGCTGGCGCCGCCACCCACGCCAACGCCCTCACGCGGCAACTCCGCCTGAGTATGGTCACGCTGGAAACGGCCCCTGTCGCGGGGGGGAATTATCCGATTGGCAGCCCCGACCTGCCCGCCAGTCAGCCAGCGCATACGGTGCGATTGGCGGCCTTCGCCATTGGCAAAACGACAGTGACCAATGCCCAATTCGCGGCCTTCATCGCGGCAGATGGTTATCGCGATGAGTCGCTGTGGCGCGCGATGGGCTGGCGCTGGCAAGGTCATAAACAGGTCACGACGCCCGCCTTTTTCGATGACCCGCTCTTCAATGGCGCAGACTTGCCCGTCGTGGGGATTTGCTGGTATGAGGCACAGGCGTTTGCCTATTGGCTGTCGCGCGAGACGGGGCAGACCTGGCGCTTGCCGACAGAAGCCGAATGGGAAGCGGCAGCGCGCGGGCACGCCCCTGTCACATTTGACCCGACCTCTATTCACAGCGCCGCCAGCGGACTCGCCCATCCCATCGCAGCCGACATCGGACAGGTCGCATGGTGTGGCGCAAGACAGATGTGTGGCAATGTGTGGGAATGGTGCAGCAGCCGTTGGGGACGCAACTGGCAGACGCTCGATTATCCCTATCCCTATGACGCCACAGACGGACGTGAAGACCCCTCCGGCAGCCATGCCCGTGTGATGCGCGGTGGCTCGTGGTTCGATGCGCCCGGCGAATCGCATCCCGCCAATCGTGCCCGCTATCTGCCCGGTTCGCGCGGCAGCAACATCGGCTTTCGATTGGTCTGTATAGGCTGACGAACTGATATGACGCCGTGTTTGGATTGCAATGGGTTGCAAACGAGATGGATGAGTGCCAAAAAATACTGATAAACAGTGAAAGAACAGTGAAAAAGATTAATAATTCTGTTGCATATCAGGTAATTTTAGACGGATTTCAAATCGTGTTATCCCTCCCATTAATCGTGCGTGCGTTGTCGCGACCTGTATCAACTTATAAAAATTTCCCCATTTAGCAATCCACCATCTCTCAACCTGCCGATTCGTGTACAGTGTGTAATTGCGCTAAATTGCTGTTCTGATTTGGCGCGACAGTTGACGACATCGCCTATACTGTCGTTATCCACAGCGTTCGTTGTCGCGGGTGC
>CAZTLI010000214.1:0-8881 GCA_964614375.1 uncultured Anaerolineaceae bacterium | reverse complement strand
ACATCGGCGCGCGTGCGGACGACGATGGGGCACACCCTCCGCCACAGACATCCCAACGTCATCGCGCTGGAACTGCCGTTTAAAGCGTCACCGCCAGCAGTGCGGGCGGTTGTGAATGCCGTTCAAGACGTTGAGCATGTGATTGTCGCCGTGATTATGGCAGAACAGGATTCGGCGCAGGCTGATCTTGTGAAAGCCCTGATTGAACGCGGGCAGTCGCCTATCGTCGTGTCGATGCGGACGCCTTATGACATTATGGCCTTCCCGATGGTCGAAACCTATTTGTGTGCCTACAGTATCCGCGCCGTCAGCAGTGAAGCCGTCGCCAGAGTGCTGTTTGGTGAAATCAAGGCAACGGGGGTGCTGCCGTGTGCGATTCCCGGCATCACCCAGCAAGAGGTGAGCGCATGAGACTGTGGTTACCGCTCATCGCGCTGGCAATACTGACGCTGACTGTCTCGGCACAGGATGACGCGGCTGATTCGGGCTGGTGTGTGTCGGTGTGGTATCCGTCGTCGGAGCAGCCGGGCGGGTTCGATGTCATCATGAACAATCTGGATGTGATTGATGAGGTCAATCCCTTTTGGTACATGCCCAATGCCGACGGCACACTCTCACCCACTGGCGATGCTGAAGACGCGGACGAACTCGCAGCATGGCGCGAGGCCGGACTGCTCATCATCCCGTCGATTTTCGCCAGTATATCGGATATGATTGAAGACCCGGACATTCGCGCGGCGCATATCACCCATATTGTCGAACTGGTCGAGCGCATGGATTATGATGGCATCGACATCGACTATGAAGGTTTTGGTCTGCACACGCGCGAACCATTTTCACTGTTCATCGAAGGGCTAGCGGACGCCCTGCGCGCCAATGGTCGGTTGCTGACAATCGCCGTCCATGCCAAGACGACAGACGCAGGGGTGTGGGAAGGCGCGGCGGCACAGGACTGGTCGCGGATTGCCCCGGCTGTGGATGTGTTTCGGGTGATGACCTATGACTATTCCAGTCGCAACGAACCACCGGGGCCAATTGCGCCGCCCCTCTGGGCTGCCGATGTGCTGGACTATGCCTCAAATTTCACGGATTTGTCGCGCGTGCGGCTAGGATTGCATTTTTATGGTTATAGCTGGCAGCGCGGCACACCGCCGGCCACCACTGTCGCATGGGAAACTGTCCAACGGTGGGTGACATCGTTTGAACTGCCGGTTGAGCGCAATCCTGTCGATATGGAAGCCTACATCAACTTGCAGGTGCGTGGTCTGCCGCGCCAGTCGATTTACATTGCCGATGCGGTTGGACTCGACTATAAACTCGGCCTCATCCGCGAGCGATTCCCGGAATTGGGCGGCGTGTCTATCTGGGGGATTGGTGGCGAAGACCCGGCGCTGTGGGGTGTCCTGCGCGACTATGACGCGGGTGATTGCACGCAAATCGACTAACGCGAGTATAGTTATATAATGAACCACAGAGACGCAGAGACAGCATGGTTGATGCAGACAATTCAAAATGGTTCTGTATTTGCCAATCGTGTTAGCCACTGGAATCGATGTATTTTTCGGGCATTTTCTGTCATCTTCAGATGACGTGCCCTGCGAGCAGCCGCCCGTTTTAATCTGTGGCAGATCGTCAGAATCATCCTCTGTGCGCTGCGTGTTCTCTGTGGTTCAAAAATTTAGTTCTTAATGAGGCCATGAATGAAACGCAGCAGCAAAGCAACGCGCAAACAACTCAAACGCCATAACTTGCAACTGCTGCTGCGCGCCGTCTATAGCGGACAGGCTGATAGTCGTGCGGCGCTGGCACAGGAAACGGGTCTCGCCAAACCCACGGTGTCGGAGTTGGTGGGCGAATTAATGGAGATGGGCCTGTTGGCGGAAGATGGGCGCGGCCTTTCCACCGAAAGCGGCGGCAAACGTCCGCGACTGCTGCGCTTTGTGCCCGATTCGCGGCAGGTGATTGGTATCGCTGTCGATACCTATCGCGTGCTGGGTGTGCTGGCGAATCTGGATGGGCAGACTGTGGCGCTGCACTATGCCGACATCAACGGCGCGCAGGGTGACGCCGCCATTGATCTCATCAAAGCGGTGATCAACGGCCTGATGGCACAGTTGGACGCGCCGCTGTTGTGCATTGGGGTGGGTGTGCCCGGTGTGGTGCATAATGCCTCTGGCATCGTGCAGAGTTCGCCGCATCTGGGTTGGCATCAGGTTGCTCTGGCCGATGCGCTCACCACGCACTATGATGTCCCGACCCATGTGGGCAATAATACCGAACTGGCGGCGATGGCACAGTTCACATTTGGCGGTGGCGATGACGATTCGCGTAATCTCGTGACGGTGCTGATTAATCGTAATATCGAAATTGGCATGGCGCTGCACGGCGCGGTCTATCATCACGGCAGCGACATCGGCTGTCTGACGATCACGCCAGATATGGGCGGGAGACAGCGGTTGGAAGACCTGTTGGGTTGGAATGCGGTGTGTGAACGTGCCGTACAGCTTGTCCAGCAGATGCCACAGAGTCAACTGCCCATCGACAATCTGAGCTATCTCGACATTCGGTACGGCGCGAATCATGGCGACCCGGCGGCGACAGCCTTGATAGATGAACTGGCGGCGCATCTGGCGCATGTGTTCGCGTGGGCGATTGCGCTGCTGCGTCCCGACCATATCGCGCTGGCGGGCATCATTACTGACGCCGGTGACCGCCTATTAGAAGGCGCGGTACACAAAGCGGCTGACTTGCTCCAACCGGAAATTGTGTCCGGTGTGACCTTTTCGCTGGCGGATTCTTCGAATCTAAGCACGATAGGCGCGGTGGCGAATGCGCTGCAAAAAGAACTGGGGACTGTCTGATGGCGCAACGACCGGCTATCGCAATTGTGACCAATAATCCCGCCGAAGTGTTTCAGCGTGATGTCATCGTCGGGGCAGAGGCCGTGCTGCTGGAACATGGCTACAACACGACCATCATCACCGTGCCCGAACCTGTCGCCAATCTCGATGGATTGTCTGACATTGCCGACGCAGCGGGTGTGCTGGTCATCGCCAACTGCGTGCCCGACAATGTGCTGCATGACCTGTATGCCACCGGCGTGCCGTTGTCGCTGGTCAGTCATCGCGTGCCGCATACCCCGATTCCCGCCGTGATACCCGATAATTTAGACGGCATCGCCAGCCTGATGCACTATATCATCGTTCATTGTGGACGCCACAAACCAGCCTTCATTCGCGGCGATATGGCACAAAACGACGGCATCATGCGTGACCGGGCTTTCCGGCAGGCTCTCATGCGCCACAATATCGACATCCCCGATAGTCACATCCTGCGCGGGGATTTCATCCCATCGGTGGCGGCAGACTCATTGCGCGAATTTCTCGCCCACGAACCCGATTTTGATGTATTGATTGTCTCTGACTATTTGATGGCGGCGGCGGCATTAGACGTGCTGCGCGAGCATGGGATTGCTGTGCCCGCTGCTGTGAGTGTCGTGGGGTTTGGCGATGGGCCAGAAGCCGCAAAAGCGGGAATCACGACGGTTGCGGCTGATGTGGTGGTCTTGGGTAGACGCGCGGCGCGCCAGCTTATCGGGCAGATGCAGGGATTGACGATTAACGGCTTCACCGTCCTCAGCACCGAACTGGTCGAACGCGAGACGTGCAAGGCCATTCCCCAATGACGACACATCAACCCCTATTGATTCACAACGCGCGGATTATCACGGCGGATTCCGTCTATGCGCGCGGTTGGCTGCTGGCGGAAAATGGCAAAATCGCGCGGATGGCGGCGGGCGATGCTCCCGAATTTGAGACTGTTGACACAATAGACGCGCACGGACGCACGCTGCTGCCCGGCTTCATCGACGTGCATGTGCATGGCGCGCACGGTCGCGAAGCGATGGATGCCATACCCGATTCTCTGAAACGAATGGCACAGGATTATGCCGAACATGGCGTCACGGGCTTTTTGCCGACGACCTGGACGGCCTCTGCCGAACGCATCCGGGCGGCTCTGGAGGCCATCGGCGCGATGCAGGGGGTTGTAGACGGCGGGGCAGCGATTTTAGGGGCGCATCTGGAAGGGCCATATCTCAATCCCGCGAAATGCGGCGCACAGGATACGACACAGATTCGGCGGGCGACACAAACCGAAGCCCTGCCACTGCTGGATTTGAATGTGATTCGTCTCCTGGCACTCGCGCCTGAATATGACGAAAATCTGTGGCTGATTGACGAATGTGTCAATCGGGGAATCACCGTCTCTGCCGCCCACACCGACGCCACCTACAGCGATATGGGGCGGGCAGTCGCACATGGTCTATCGCAGACGACGCACACGTATAACGCCATGCGCGGCCTGCATCATCGTGAACCGGGCACAGTTGGCGCGGCGCTGACGATGCCCGAACTGCGCTGCGAATTGATTGGCGATGGCCTGCATGTGCATCCGGCGAGTATGAAATTGCTCTGGCAGGCTAAAGGCGCTGACGGTGTTATATTGATTACCGATGCCGTGCGCGGCGCGGGTTTGCCCGATGGCAGCAGCTATACACAGGATGGGCGTACCGTCACCCTGCGCGATGGCTCGGCCTATCTCGATGATGGCACGCTGGCGGGCAGCACCCTGAGCATGGACATCGCCGTCCGCACCTTCATGCAGGCGACAGGTGAGCCGCTTGACGCGATCTGGCAGGCGACCAGTCTGAACGCCGCCCGCGCCCTGTCAATCGACCATTGCAAAGGCAGTCTGGCAATTGGCAAAGATGCCGATCTGGTGCTGGTCGATGATGCAGTGAACGTGTGTTTGACGGTGGTCGAGGGACGGGTGGTGTATGAAACGTAGGCGCGATTTGCGAAACACCCACCCTTTGCGTTGAATCTTTTGTACTCTTCACCCTGTGCGCGCTGTGGTTCAACCGTGCTGGTGTTTATTAAGGAATAATAGATGTACCTCGAACAGGAAATAGCCGAACAGCCAACAGTCATGCGGCGGTTGCTGGATGCAGAATCCGCTCATGTCGTCGCGATTGCAGGGGCGATACGCGACTTCAACCCGGCGTTTGTGTCGATTGCGGCGCGCGGCACGTCGGATAACGCCGCCCGTTATGCCCAGTATATGCTGGGCGCACATGCCCGTTTGCCCGTCGCTCTGGCAACGCCGTCGCTGCATACGCTCTATGAGACCCCGCCCGACCTGTCGCGCGCGCTGGTGATGGGTGTGTCGCAGTCAGGTCAGTCTGAAGATGTGCGAAAGGTGCTGGCAGATGCCCGCGAACAGGGCGCGCTCACCCTTAGCATCACCAATGACCCTGAAGCGCCAATGGCACAAACCGCAGAATACCACATCGCGCTTCACGCAGGCGAAGAAATCAGCATCGCCGCGACCAAGACCTATACCGCCGAATTGACCGCCATCGCTATGCTGGTGGATGCGCTGATAGACGATGCGGGTTTTCATAGTGCGCTGCACAAATTGCCCGATGCCGCCGACGAAACCCTATTGCTGTGCGAGACCATCGGCAGTTGGGCAGAACGTTATCGTTATATGACACAGTTCGCGACGATTGGACGCGGCTATAACTATTCCACGGCGTTTGAAATCAACCTGAAAATCACCGAATTGTGTTATGTCACCGGCAGCGGCTTCAGCGAGGCCGACTTCCGGCATGGCCCAATCGCCATGATTCAACCCGGTTTCCCGGTGATTACCCTCGCGCCGTCTGGCAAGACGTTGCCCAAACTGCTCGATTTACTGGAAAAGCTGCACGATAAACAGGCCGAAAATCTGGTCATCAGTAATGACGACGCGGCGTTTGTCCATGCCTGCAAGCCGATGCGCCTGCCCAGAGTCCCCGAATGGCTGTCGCCGATTGTCGCAATCTTGCCGGGACAGGTCTTCGGGCTGCATCTCGCGCAGGTCAAAGGCCATCCTGTTGATAAACCGCGCGGCCTATCCAAAGTGACGGTGACGGAGTAGACAATGGCAGATTCACTCGCGCTGGGGGTCGATATTGGCGGGACGAAAGTGGCGTGCGCGCTGGTGGACAGCGCGGGGCATGTCCTTGCCGAACATCGCGTGCCGACGAATCCCGATGGGGGCACAGACGCCCTCTTAGACCGTATCGCTGCGGCTATACAACATCGGCTGGATGGCGCGCCGGGACAGGTTGTTGGGGTGGGGATTGGTTGTCCGGGGCATGTTGACCCGACGACGGGCATCGTCCGTAATGCGGTCAATCTCGGTTGGCTGAATGTGCCGCTGCGCTATGCGCTCGAATCGCGCTTGCCCGACTGCCCGCCGATACACGTCCATAACGATGCTAAAGCCGCCGCATTGGGTGAAATGATATTTGGTGCGGCGCGCGACTGCCGCGATTTTGTCTATATCGCCATCGGCACGGGTCTGGGTATGGGCGCAGTGGTGGATGGACGCCTGCTCAATGGCAGTAATTTCTTCGCGTCGGAAATGGGGCATCTGATGCTCGACCCCGATGGACGCCGCGCCGAAACTGGCTTACACGGTTCGCCAGACCTGTATATATCTGGCAATGGCTTGCTGGCGGGCTGGCACGAACATGCCCCCAATTTCCCCGACAGCCCTCTCGCACAGATGGACATGCCCACCACAGAGACCATCCTATCCGCTGCTGAGCAAGCCGACCCCCTGGCATTGACCATCATGGGTGAGGCGCGCCGTTATCTGCGGACGACGCTGCTCAATTGTATCGGGATGCTTAATCCGGCGCTGTTTGTGCTGGCGGGTGGATTAGGGCACGCCGCCGCCGATTACTGGCTCGACGGCCTTGAAGACGACCTCCGCCGTTCGACCCTGCCGCCTGCCCACGAACACCTGCGCGTCACCCTGTCGCAAGTGACATCCAGCGCCGTCGGTGCGGCGAGTCTGGTCTGGTACAACCGCCAATAGGCACATGAGCACCTTCGTCTGCATTAAACGTCTTGGCTAGCGCCTTTTGCCGTTTTATCTCCATTTTCAGCGTTCATTTCCACCTGTACTCGGCGTCGATACCACACGAACATCAAAACAACCGCAAGGAATGCCAGCGCCGCCCCTGCAATAAATGGTGCAGAAGCGCCAAATCCCGCCCAGCTCCCCACACCCTGCCAGAGTATCCCAGCCAGGATGCTTGCAGGGAGTGCCATCAAGCCGACAGTCGTGTTGTAATAGCCATAGGCTGATCCTCGCTGCTCCTGTGGGATGAGATCAGCCACGAGTGCTTTTGCAGTTCCCGTGACAGCCGCATAATATAAACCATAGATCGCATAAATAGCCCAGATTTGCCAGCCTTCAGTGGCAGCGGCAAAACCGAGATACAGCACCGCGTAAAACAACCATCCGCCCAGTATGAGTCGGTAACGTCCAATGCGATCAGAGAGCGCACCCAGAGGGCCAGAAAATAGTGCATAAATCAGGTTAAATGTAATCAACATCCCCAGCACTTCTGCCACATTCAACCCGCGTTCCTGAGCACGGAGAATGAGAAATCCATCTGAAGAATTACCGAGTGTAAAAATGGCAACAACTACTAAGAAAAACCGAAAATCCTTGTCCAGGGCGCGTAGGCTTAAGGATACCTTTTCTTTAGCCTGTATTTTTGGTTCGGCTTCCTTTTGTGTGAACTTGACATCGCGCGCCCCGATTGCTAATACCAACACGGCGAGGAAACCGGGAATAATCCCGATCAATACCAGTTGTTGGAAGGTTTCTTGACTCAGGTCAAGCGCCTGTGATTGGGTAGCCAATACCACCAGAAGCGCGATGATGAGTCCGATCATTGCACCGGCGGTATCTCCGGCACGATGCAGCCCAAACGCAATGCCGCGATGGTGTTCATCAATACTGTCGGCAATCAATGCGTCGCGCGGTGATGTGCGGATGCCTTTACCCGCACGATCCACAAAGCGAACCGCTAGCACGCCATACCACGATGTCACAAAGTACAGGAATGGTTTTGCCAGTGCTGACAGACCGTATCCGGTGACTGCTAACCACTTTCGTCTGCCCAGTCGATCTGATAACCAGCCCGAAAATCCTTTGAGTACACTGGATGTTGTTTCGGCAACGCCGTCAATCACGCCGATAACCACCGTCGATACTCCGAGCACATTCGAGAGAAAGAGGGGTACAAGGGTGAAAATCAATTCGCTTGAAATATCGGTTAGAAAACTGGTAATCGTTGTTGCCCTATCAGTGCGCGGGACTTTGCGTAACACATTACTGGTGGTATTCTCTGCCGCTTGAGACATACTTCTTTCTTTCTGTCAAACAAAATGGCTTCCACCCGGAGATTTCAGGTAGAAGCCATTGACCTTTCAATAATACGCGAGCTTCGGCGCGTATCGTCATTTCAAGTGACTCTAATTATAGACCCGCTTATTGATTAGGAACAACAGGTTGATCACAGGGAGCATGACAATAGACCGAAGTGTTGTAGGCAACCCGCACATCTTTTTATTGATGCCTTTCCTTGCTGCAATCCTTACTCAACATCATTTCTGGCTAGACCGCATTGGAAGCGCAATCCAGCGCCGTCGGTGCGGCGAGTCTGGTCTGGTACAATCAGCAATAGGCCCTCTTAATATGTCATTGTATCCAATTGCTGCAATTCTCCGTTACAATGATTAAGAACATTGCGCGATGGAAATCTTTTAAGCAGGCGATTGATGACTTTAGCCGCGTTCATTTACTTGATTCCCTATGTGCTGTCGTGCGCCATTTCGGGGTATTAGGGTCGCGTCGGTGGAGAAGCCGTCACCGTCCTAGACGGCACATTGACTATCCCCTAGTTTGGTCAATTGCTTGAAATCAATACCTTCGCCAAAATAATGTCTAGCTGAAATGGGTATTCTCAGTAAAG
>CAZTLI010000213.1:0-8966 GCA_964614375.1 uncultured Anaerolineaceae bacterium | reverse complement strand
TGCTGCTGATGGACTTGCACGGCATGGAACATTTCCGTCCGATTGATAACTTCGATGATGAACAGGGCTACTATGCACAGGCGGTTGATTTAGCAGTACCTCATGGTAAAAGTGAGTTGATTTTGAATGCGATGGGTGTCGAGCATCGCAACGTGATTTATCGCCATCGCAATTTGCTAAAGTTGCCGTATGAAGTGTGGCTGCTGGCGGATGACTTGAATTGGGCGGAACGACGCTTACGGAAATTAACGCCGCCGACCGCACCGAAAGAAGCGATCACTGTCGCGCGACAATGGGCCGGATTGTCACCCATGGGTGACAGTTCTAAGCCGAAGCAAATGGCGGCTTTTGACTACTGGCAGACGCGCGGTTTCCGTAAATTGACAGCGGATTTGAAGAAGATGAAACCCCATGAACGGGACCATTTGTTGGATGAACTCCAGAGATTAATCGCGCAATTCCGGTCATAAACCTGTAGGGATTATTGGCTTAAGGATGCTTTTCAGGAGTATGGTTGATGCCGCACCCGTTACTGGAAGAACACCCGGATTTAGCCGCTGTCGTTAACATCCTCGATACATGGATTGAACGCACGATGCACAAAAGTCATCAGCCCGGTTTAGCCATCGGGCTGGTTTATGATGGGGAGTTGTTGTGGGGCAAAGGTTATGGTGCTGCCGATGTTCAAACGAAAAATCCGTTTACGCTGGATACCTGTTTTCGGATTGCCAGCATTACCAAGACCTTCACAGCAACAGCCATCATGCAGTTGCGCGATGCGGGAAAACTGAGTCTTGATGATCCGGTAGCGCAGCATCTCGATTGGTTTAACCTGCGCTTTGATGATGCCCCCGAAATCACGATTCACAATTTGCTGACACATACATCGGGGCTGCCACGCGATTCGCACGGCCCGATGTGGACAGAACGCAATGCGCCAGATTGGGGTGAATTTGTCGCGAGAATCAGCGAACGCCATCCCACACGTCCACCATATGACAAATTTGCGTATAGCAATCTTGGCTACTCGCTGCTGGGTGGCATTATTGAGGCAGTTTCCGGGCAGTCATGGGCAGCGTATCTTCAGCAGAATATCCTTAATCCGCTAGAAATGTCCGCAACCTATCCTGTGCCGAACGCAAATGATTCGCTGCTGGCAAAGGGCTATTCACGCTTTGATGGCGATTATGCGCGCAGATCGATGCCATTTTTCCTGATGAATGGTTTTGAAGCATCGGCTAATTTTGCGTCGTCAATACACGACCTCGTGAAGTACATGCGCTATCATCTCAGCAAGGGGCAAACGCCGATTCTATCCGGTCACACCCTGCGCGATATGCACCGGATTCACTGGTTGTATGACAAATGGGATGGCGGCTATGGTTTGGGATTGGGACTCCACAAAATCAAAGAGTGGGTCATCAGTGGACACAGCGGCGGTTACCCCGGCTATCTGACCCAGTTCACAGTCTGTAGAAAACACAATATGGGCGTGATTGTGCTGACCAATGCGCTAGACAGCAACCCGTTCCAATACACGGAACAAGCCTATAAACTTGTGTTACCGGAAGTTATCAAAGCGACGAAGAAAGCCGAACCGGAAGCTGATCCTGAATGGGAAAAATATGTCGGCGATTACGTCAGCGATTGGTCATACGATAAGGTCTTGATTCGCGATGGTCAGTTACAAGTTGTGTCGCTGGATTATATGGATGAGCCGCCAACAATTCTAAAACCAACGGAAGAAGGGCACGTCTTCATAATCCAGGAACAAAATCAATCCAATGAAACGGCTCGTTTTGAACTGGATGCTGAGGGTAACGTCTTCAAGATGTGGTATCGTAATGAGTACAGTTTACGGAAATCCTAGACTATTGCCGATAAGTATCGCGCCGTTTAGCGCGCAAAATAGATAAACGGCTGCCCGGAAATTATGGTCTTGAACAAAATAAACAGGTTATCTCTGGCCGTCAACCCCTCTCCCCAACCAATCCCCTCCCCGAATTCAAGGAGGGGACTTGTTTTGCGGTTAGTGGATTGTAGTGACCCACAAAGGCCTCCGCGTATACGGGGACGGGGGCGCGCACAGCGTGACGGAAGGGGTTGAACAGGCATAGACAATTCTCGTATTTAATCTTAATCTGCATGATTTCGGGCACTGTTTTTGATGGCTGCTGCTGCAATATGCTGAACTCAAGGTTGCGAGAGGTGGTTGAAGTTTGCACAATAGAGGTATTCATTAACGAAATTATGAACTTCTCATAGTCAAAAACCCACAACAGGAATACAGGACAGATAGCTTATGCAATTGACGTTTCTCGGTGGCGCGGACGAAGTAGGAGCAAGCAGCACACTGGTCGAAATTGGCGGCAAAACACTTTTGGTCGATGCCGGTATCCGTATCTCTCCGCGCTCCAATCGCGGTATTCAGGACGACCAGCTTCCCGATTTACATCCAATCGTTGAAAAAGGTGGCCCGGATTATATCCTCGTCACACACGCGCATACCGATCATACAGGCGCGCTGCCGCTGGTTGTCGAACGGTATCCACATGCGCCCATTATCGCGACACGTCCCACCATTGCCCTCACACGAATCCTGCAAATTGACGCCCGCCGCATCATGCAGGGTAAGCAAGACGAAGAAGGTGAACTGCCCATCTTTGATGAAGTTGCCTCCCAGCGCTTATTAGATGCGATGCAGACAGTGGAGTTTAATCAGGCTATTCGCCTCGGTGATGGCTTGCAGGTCACCTACTATGCAGCAGGACACATCGCGGGTGCGGCAACACTCGTGCTGGAGAGCGCAGAAGGCACGCTGGTTATGTCTGGCGATATGAGCGTCAACCCACAGCGTACCGTCGTCAGCGCAGACATCCCCCGCGTGAAAGCTGACGCTTTGGTACTCGAAAGCACCTACGGCGGCAAATTACACGCCAACCGGGTGGCGGAAGAAAAACGCCTCATCGACACCTTGAAGCGCGTGACCGAACGCGGCGGAAAGGTGTTGATTCCAGCCTTTGCATTAGGCCGCGCGCAAGAGGTGCTGCAAATCTTGCTGGCATTTCGTGATGATTTGGATGTGCCTGTTTACGCCGATGGCATGGTGCGTTCCGTCTGTGAGGCCTATGCGGGCTTTAGTGATTTGCTTCCAGAACGAACAGTTAAAGTCGCCAAAGAAGAACATTTGTTCTATCGCGGTAAAATACGACCTATCCGCAGCGCGACTCATCGCAATGAGGTTGTGAACACGGATACCCCGATGGTCATCGTTGCCAGCAGTGGGATGCTGACGGGTGGCGCTTCGGTAGTCTATGCCAGAGCGATGGCAAGTGACGAACGCAATGCGATTTTGCTGACCGGTTATCAAGATGAGGAAAGTCCGGGTCGGGCGATGCAGCGGATGATCGCCAGGCGCCAGGCTGGTGAACCCGCGACATTGAAAATTGATGGTAAAACGATCACGCTGCGCTGTGAAGTCGATACCTACTCACTCTCTGCACATGCCGACGAAAGCGAACTCATCAACATTGCCGAAGCACTCAAAGTCGATGAAGTGATGCTGGTACATGGCGATCCCGGTGCGCGGCATAGTCTAGCGACGGGATTGCGGCAGCGTGGTAAACGGGTGCTGCTGCCCAGAATCGGTCAAACGGAGACGTTTACATTTGCGGCGCGTCCCTGGGCATTGGGACAGGTCAAAAGTGGCAAAGAGACCCGTCCTTTCGATAGCAAAGAACTGTGGATGCAGCTTAAAGGTCAGGCGGGCAACTTCTACAGCGCGCAAGAATTGGCGCAAATGTGGTGGGGTGACAGCAGTCGCGCGAAAGAGGTCGTATCGCTGCTAAACAAGGATTCGCTGTACTTTGCACCGGATTGGCGCAATAAATCAACGTTTTGTGTGCGTTCAGAAGCCCAGGTTGGGCAAGTCCAACGCCAGCGCGCGATTATGCTGGCGAACCCGGATATTGTCGGCAAGCTCATCGTCATGCGAAATAGCAACAATCAACCGCGCATTGCAGTCGTGCGTGCAGCCTACGAAGATAGTTTTGACGCACAGGTGCAAGGCGCACGCGGCACGCAAAATCCAGCCGATGCGCTGTTATGGGTCGTCGGACAGTGGGAGGGCTATCCTGAAGGCGAAAGTACGCGCGGTCAGCTGTCGGAACTGTTAAAAAAGGCGCGTCCATTGCAAGACATGCTGCTGCCGTTTGCGGTACGGCAGGCGCTGGCTGAAGCGGGTGAACCTGTAAACCCCGAAACCCTTTTGCCAGACCCGCTGCCCGAAGGTATGCGTTATGACGAAGCACTGGTCGCAATCGTGATGGCTCTGGCAGGTGATGGCGCGGAACTGGTACAGGGTGGTCTCATCCCCAGGCGGGCGATGCAGGATGGCCCGGTTGAGCAGAATGAAGCCCGCGAAATGGCATTTGCCGCCTTTCCGCCAGAAGCGCGCCTTCGCAAAGTCGGCATGGAAATTCATCGCCGCCGATTAATACTCACATTTGATTTTCCCGATATCGCCATGCGAGTATATGCCGACGAACTGAACAAAGTGATAGACATGACCGGATGGGACGTACAGGTGAAGCCGGGTGTTAATCAACAAGCCTTAAGTATGGCGCTGGACGAATTACTACCGGATGGGGCGCGCATCATCAAAGGGCCATCGTTCTATATTGACCAGCGTGAAGTGCAGGTTGAGGTGCAGGGGGTAGCTGATACCGCCGAATTTGAGCGTCAATATCTAAATCTGACAGGTTTTAGACTGCGAACGGCAGGACGATCAATTGAAGCGCGTGAGGTGGCGGAAGTTGTCAGTGCTGCGCCGAATAACGGTCAGGAACAGATGGAGATTAACGCCGCTTACGCTGTTATCCGAGTGGCCCTGGAGGACTATGGTCTCTATAAGACCAGTTTGAAACAGGGATACATCATCTTATCGTTTATATCGCCACAGGTCGGCGAACGGCATCAAGCAACTATTCAACGTCTTGCCGAAGAAACGGGTTATCCAATCAGTGTCCATCCACATCCTAATCAGCAGAAGATTTTGCAAATCGCGCAGCAGCTTGCTCGTGATGCTGGATGGCAAATTCGCAAAGGGCCGGGTATCCATGTCGATAGAGCAGAGGTGTCGATGTCATTAGGACAGACACCGAGCGAGGCCGACTTGCAAGCTGTTTTTGACCGATTCGCGGCGGAAACGGGCTATTCATTGGTGATTAAATAGCAAACTGTGTGAAACGCCTAATGGTTCTCGGCAGAAATTTGTGAGGTATGCCCGATGATTATCCATATCAAATGGACTACACTGGAATTGTTCTTCTCCTTTTGATGTGTCAAAAGTGTGCATTTCATAAGTGGGATGGTGCCGGGTATGTGCGTGCCCGGCGCTTTTTTTCTCTATTTCGTAATCGTGATCTGGACTAAATCTGATGGGTGACAAATTACCCATGTGTTTATACTGTGTATAAGGATGGACTATAACACTTTTGAAATAATGCTTTGCGTTCTTTTGATTAAATGGATTATCTGTGTCTCTGCAAAACGACAACTCTACTCAATTGGCACAACAGGTGGCTGCAACCCTTTCCCATCATATCAACTCTCCCCTGATGGCCTCCTTGCTGGATATTGAACTGCTCAAACGACGGCTCGCGGCACACAATACCGATGTGAACGATGTTTTGAATCGATTAGAGCAGACCTTGCTACAAATTGACAATGTACTCAAAGTGGCGTTACAACTCAATGAATCGGGTCTGCCGAGTGCCAATGAATATGAACAACTCTTTGCACAACAACTGGCTGAGTTCGCTGAACTTCGTCATACTATTGACCAACCAGACGAATCCGATAGTGCATGGAAAGATGAATAATGTCTGCTATTTTAATCGTGGAAGATGATGATAACTTGCGCGAATCGATTGCCGATGTCTTAACCGATTCGGGCTATGAAACGACTCAGGCGCGCAATGGTCGTGAAGCGCTGGCAAAATTAACGCAACGTGCGGACTTTGACGTGATTTTGAGTGATTTAAAGATGCCTGAAATGGATGGGATGACGTTGTTGCAAACCTTGCGGGATCACCATCCCGATATTGCCGTGATTATCCTGACCGGGTATGGCACGGTAGATACAGCAGTACAAGCCATGCGTGAAGGGGCAGTGAACTATTTGCTGAAGCCCATGAACAATCGGCAGTTACTGAAGAGTGTGGAAGAGGCTTTAGCCGTCCGCCAGACCAAAGTCAAACAGAAAAAATTGGTCGATCAAGTTGTATCGGGCTTACAAGCGCTGGGCATCACCGAACACAGCGAAATTCAGGACGCGCTGCGGCAGGGTGTTGAGGCCGACCCACCACGCCCTGTTGATGACCGCTTTTTGCGTGTGCGCGACTTAATTATCGACCAGCATCGGCTGGTGGCGATGTTTGAAGGTAAACCGCTGGAACTCACGCCAACAGAATTTGAAATCCTCTATTGTATGATGCAGATGGCGGGACGAGTTGTTACCTTCGAGGATATTGTCTATCGTTTGCAGGGCGTTCGTGTCGAACGGGATGAAGCCCGGACGATGCTCTCAACGCACATCAGCAACCTGCGAACCAAGCTGCGTAAGGCGGGGTGCTCCAAATATCTCGTGAATAGTCGGGGGCACGGCTATTTTATCAACATTGACGGGTAATCAGCCCGCCAGTCATTCGACGACGATGCAGCGAGTTTTCTATCCGGGATTCTTGCCTGTAGCACGCCACGGCAAGTTGGGGGACTATGGATACACCGCAATTATGTATTCTCATCGTTGATGATGAACCGATGAATATCCGCACGCTGGAAGGGCTGCTCTATGGACAGCCGTATGAGTTGATGACGGCGACCAGCGGCGCAGAAGCACTCATGCTGATTGAGGAAAACCCGCCCGATTTGATTCTGCTCGATGTGATGATGCCCCAGATGAACGGGCTAGAAGTGTGCCAGCGGCTCAAGAGTAACCCCAATTACCGTTTAATCCCCATCGTCATTGTCACGGCACTTTCCGAAATTGCAGATCGGGTCAAAGCACTGGAAGCGGGCGCCGACGATTTTTTGAGCAAACCTGTAGATGGTATGGAACTGATTGCGCGGGTGCGGTCCCTATTGCGTGTTCATCAACTCTATGCGGAGATTGAACGCGCGACGGCAGAACGATTGCGTTTTATGGCAGGCGTGGCACACGATTTACGTTCGCCGTTGAGCGCGGTGCTGATGAATCTGGATTTACTGGCGAAACGGCTTCCAGCAGACGACGCGCGTATTGACCAATACATGACCCGCATCACCTCCTCAGTTGACCATATCCGAATGCTGGCAGACGACATCATGCGGTATCATCAGATTGAAGGTGGACATTTTAAGCTGAATTATGTTGAGTGTGGCCTGCCCGAAATTATAGAGGCGGTGTTGGCCATTGCGCGTCCGCTGGCAGAACAGGCGGGTATTGCGCTGTGGGTAGGCGATATACCCGATTGTACGCTGCAACTTGATAAGAATGCGGTCATTCAGATTATGGTGAACCTGATGACCAACGCTATCAAATATACACAGCGCGGCGGACAGGTGCAGCTTCGGGTGAATAATTTAGCGGTCACAGACTATCAACTGCCCGATGACCATCATCCACTGATGCTGACACTGCCCACAACCGGAATCGCAGTTGAGATCGAAGACAATGGTATGGGCATCGGCGCTGATGAGTTTGACCGGGTATTCAGCGAATTTGACCGTCTGCGTGCCGAACAACGGGGCGATACCAAAGGTGTCGGACTGGGCTTACCGGTATCGCAGCGCCTCGTTCGCTTACACGGTGGAGAAATCTGGTTTAGCAGCCACGAAGGGCAGGGGTCAATCTTCGGCTTTTATCTCCCGCTGCAAACTTGAAATTTTATACCGAGATTTCGACTTCCGCCTCGATTTCGACGGCCATGGCAAACGGCAGCGATGCCATCCCGACGGCTGACCGTGCGTGAGCGCCAACCTCTGTGCCGTATACGGCGATGATTAAATCTGAACAACCATTAATCACAGCAGGTTGCTGTGTGAAATCTGGCGCGCAATTGACCATGCCCAACAACTTCAACCACGCGGTCACCCGGTCTAAATCATCTAATTCACGTTTAAGACTGCCCAATATGCCGAGACCGACCAGTTTCGCTGCTTCATAACCCTGTTCGACAGTGAGGTCTGCGCCGACTTTGCCAAACGGCCCTGCCAATGAACCATCCGGGTTTTGGGGGCCATGCCCCGAAATATAAGCCCGATTACCGCGCACACGCACAAACGAAAACGGCAGTTTAATACCCGCAGGCACGACCACTGGCTCAGGCAAAACCAGTCCCATATCCGCCAACTTTTGCTCTATCTTCATGATTTCCCTTTTGAATATAATCCGTCAATCCGTGCGGAGTGTAGCAGCAATTTGATCGGGTGGCGATCCATCTCCAGAACCATTCGCGCGCAAATTAAGCACACAACATCACGCCGAATCAGGCTATAGTAGAGACACACGAAACCATAGTTGGGGCAGGGCACGATGAATACCCTTTCCTATTATTTGCATCAACCACGCCGCACCTATCGTCGGCTTGGATTAGTGCTTTTGACAATTACCGTGGGTTATGGCGCGCTGCTGCTGCTCTGCTTAACGGGCAATGTGCAGCATCTCTGGTTGCCGATTGGCATTGGTACGGCAATGCTGGCGATGGTGACATGGTTAATGCGCCCCATGACCGGACAATCTGCACCCGGGATGCAGCGAGCGTTACATGAGGAGCGTGAATTTCGCTCTGTCCTGCTCGATACGATTGATACGTTGGTCGTTGTGACTGACCTGAATGGGCATGTTGTGCGCTTCAACCGGGCGAGTGAGCGATTAAGCGGTTATCAATATCACGAATTACGGGGGAAGCCCTTCTGGGAGGTGC
>CAZTLI010000212.1:3284-8990 GCA_964614375.1 uncultured Anaerolineaceae bacterium | reverse complement strand
AACGGTGCAGCATCCCCCGCAGCAGCAGATGTTTGATGACGGTATCGCTGCCGCCAAAGGCCAATCCCGCCGCCAAGCCACCGCCCAGACCAATGATAATCGCATCGCGCAGGGTGTTGAGTATGCGGTCAATATAATATGCGGGCAGTGTAAAGGGTGTCATCCCGTCTTGATACACATCAATGATGGAGGCTGTGAGCGCAACAGCGGCGGCAATGCCCGCGCCCGCCAGCATGAAGGCCAGCGTCGTCTTGAGGACGCTGCGCGCCGTGCGATAAATCCCCTGATTCGGCAGGGTGCGACTTTCAACGGTTTCGCTCTTTCGCAATCCGCCAGCTACACCACCTGCCAATACACCGAATACACCCACGACTGCAAGGAAACTGAGGACACCCCCAAATAGACTGACGGGAGTGACATAGGGCGGGAAAGACATCAAGTTAATCCAGTGCAGCACCGCACTCACCAGCGCAATACCAAACCCGACCTGTGCCCAGCGCCAACTCCAACGCCAACCGAGCCGTTCCGCGCTCTGGATTTTGTCGGTGAAGCCGCCCACGACTAAGCCGACGCTGCCACCGAATAGCAGAAAAAAGGCATAAGGCAGAATCATGCTGCCGGTTGAGCCGTAGAACACGGCCATCATGGTTGTGCCGATTGTCAATCCCAACGCTGCGCCGACAACGCCATGTGTGATGCGCGACAGTGACCAACGGAAACGATTGATAATGAGTGATGCCGCGCTAATGGTCACACCAGCGACCAGACCGATGATCGCCGTCAATTGTGCCAGATAACCATAGGCAGCAAGCCCTGTCAGCGGGGCAGAAATCCCATAGGGATACATTACCAAGTTACTCAGCATAATGTCTAACCAGAGACCTGTGACAAGCCCATAAACTGCGCCCGCCGCACCCGCGAACAGGGTAATCATCGCCACTTTGCGTATTGTTGTGAGATGATTACGGGCATGAGACAAACTATCCTGTGCATAGGCCAATAAAGCCGTCGCACCGAAGACGCCACCGCCTGCGAGTATGCCACCGATTCCACCAATCACACCAAATAGCAAAATCGCTGGAATACCAATAATCGGGTCGGCGGGATAGCGCGTAATGATTGGCGCGACACCTGTCAACACAAAATGCAGTGTAATCGCCAGCAGCACCGCCAGCGCGCCGGCAACTGCGCCGATGCCCGTGCCATAGATAAAGCGCGTCAGGAAACTGTATTGGCGCTGTTGTTCGGGGGTATCCAGCCAATCGCCCTGTAAATTCTCGATATAAAAGACCGACTGCCCGCGTTCGTCCATTTTTTTCGCCAGCCACGATAGATTATCCACGATGTCATCGGCGGGATAGGCTTTGGTCTTGATGCGGCGCGTCAGCATCCGGTCTATGTAGATGTTGAACAGATAATCACGGCGTTCTTCCATCGTCGTGAATTCGGGCAGGTCCTCGGCCTCCATATCCTGATAGGCCAATGCCATGATGCTCAACATCAGCGGTGTGCGCGCCAATTCGTGCATCGAGTCGTCACCTGCCAATAACCCGCGCAGGCCGTCCATGTGTGGGCCCAGACTATCGACATAGCGGTCAATTTGCACGTCGGTCAGCGGTTGGATGATGACCGCGCCGTGTAGATTGAGCTTGTCGGTCAGCAGGTCATAATCGGCAGCCCGGCTGCACACGACCATCTGCACCTGGGGATGCGCGTCCATGAACGCATTAATCGTCGTCAGGCAGTCTGACCGATGCCCTTCCGCCACTTCGTCCAGACCATCCAGCAGCAAACACAGCGCGTCGCTCTGTACCCAGCGGGCAGCGACCTTGCGCGCCACCTGATACTTGGTGTTGAGTTCATCCACCAGCCATGCGATCAACGGCAGGCTATCCCGCGCCCATGAAGATAGATTGAACACCACCGGAATCGGTTTCGAGGCGTCATTTTCGGCGCGGTTCAGCAGGTCGCGCGCCAGTTCCAGCAGTAAGGTCGTTTTGCCGCTGCCCGGTTCGCCCAAAATCAGGAGTTGATGGTCAAAGTCATCGAAAATCGTCTGAATAGACTGGTTGGGCGCTATGGATTCATCGCGTCCATCCACGCGCAGACGCATATCGGGGTGGGCGACGCTGCCGGGACGATACTGTAAGCCGAGTTCGAGCAGCGCCGCGCCGTGCAGCGCATTATCCAGCACGCCCGTAATCCAGAAATCACGGACATTTTGCAGCATCTGTTGGCGATTGAGCAGGTCACGGGTACGCATCGTCCCTCCTATGGCTGTTCGTTAGACGCTTTTTGTATATAGCATGTTCCCATTTCTACGACCAGACCCAACGAATAAGCGCAGGGCAATCGGCGGGCTGGTCATTGTTAACAGTACAGCGTCCGCGTTCAGAAGACGTTCATTGTGATCGGCACGGTCTCTGATGTGGACGCGCCGTCTGCGTTATAATAGGAGGCGATTTGGTCTATCAGTAGGAAGAATAGCGATTGTGAATTTTCTCAAAAAATTATTCGGCGGCAGTTCCGGTGACCGGAATTCACTGTATATCTATGTGAAGCTGCACCGCTGTGACGAAATCATGAAAGTCCGTGTGAATCTCTATAATGACCTGAGCCTGACCGATGATGGGGCGTATTACTGTCGCAAACTGGTGTCGGCAGTGCGCTGTCCCTTCCCGGCGGAGGTGAATCTGTATTTTGACAAGTCCCGGCGCCTGGTCGAAAGTCGTGTGGACAAGGGTGAACTGGTGGATGAAGCCGCCTATCTCGTCGCAACCACGCCCGACACGGTGGAGTAGTGATTTCGTGCCATTCGGTCAGGTATCACAACCCAATCGGATGACTGGTGATGCTATTTCGCTAAAGTCCACAAGTCTACAATCAGAAATTGTTGAAAATCTTTGATTTCTCGCATGAGTCGCTCATTTTCCAGCATATCTGGCGCGACATCAACATAATAGACCCCATCCAGCCTGTTCAACGCGACGGTATAACCCAGAAAATGGTTGGATTTAAACGTTGAATTGATGCCAAAGATGCTATTTCCACGTCTCGCTCTTTGCACATCGTGTAAAAAGATGGCAATCACGGGTATATCTCTACCGAGTAATTTTGACAGCAGATACTTGTCAAGGAATACTTTATCTATCCTGTCTTTACTGGTGGTTTTTACCGACCCAATGACTTCGCCTGGATAAATGTACGGGGTTTCGGCTGTGAGAATGACTTTCTGCCTCGAAAATACGAGGTCAAGTTCGTATGTCATCGTATAGTCGGGATAATCGGGGATGGGTAATGTGATAGTTCTTGGTTCACACGCCAATCCTAGTTCGGCGATGATGAGGCGGATGAGTTGCTCAAACAATTGACCAATGCGTTTTCTTGCTTGATTTGCAATCGTGAACGAGTCGCCGACACACCCGATTGCTTGTTGGATGGTGTAGATAACCTTGCTAATCTCTCTGGTTTCAAGATAGCTTTGAATAGTTGGTTGGTCTATGATGTTCCCCTGATATTTTTTGAGGTCGGCGAAGAAATGACCAAAGCATATCAACGCCTGCGTAAAATCTTCGGGATTTTCAAAGAAGAGGTTTGTGTTCAATGGACGGGTGATATTATGGCTGAACTCAGACGGATATTGATAAAAGATGTAGTGTGGACGTGATGGCGAGATAATGCGCGTGGGTTGCTGCTGTTGCATGACTTCAAGATATGTTTGACCGAGCAAGAAGTAATCATCTAAGGTACTGAATGCTGTTCGATCTTTGACACTTGCTTGCAAATCGAGTAGCGAGAGACCACTCATCGAATTGATCTCCGGCGGAGAAGATTATCGGTATCCAATTTTATCCATTCTTCGATAGGTCTGCGCTCAACAGTTTGAATTCTTTCGACTGCCCAGTCGATGTATTCTGGCGAAATATCACAACCCAGCCATTTTCTACCGAGTTGTTCAGCGACCACAGCCGTCGTCCCTGAACCTACAAATGGATCAACTATCGTATCGCCTTCATTCGATGAGGCGAGGATGATACGGCGCAGCAGCTCCTCTGGTTTCTGAGTAGGGTGCGGTGTTTTTTCCTTCATGCCATTGTTAATCGTTGGTAGTTCAATGACATCTCTTGGCTTTGCACCGCGCGGATGCGGCTGCCATGTATGTTGTTTTCCCTTGCCGTATTGACTTGTGACCGCTTGTGGATGTTCCGGGTATTTCTTGGTGTGATTGCCATACGGTATTCTGACATCATCGGTATTGAAGGTGAATGACTTGCCTTTCCGCAGGTGCAACATGCTTTCATGGGAACGTCCCCATTCTCGCCCCAAATTCGCCTTGTTTTTATAGTGCCAGATAAGCCATCGACAACCTTTGAAGAATCTAGCCGATGGCAGTCTGAGGTCAGCAAGAATTTCTGAGTAGCCACAAATGTACATGGTTGCTTCGGGTTTCAGCACTCGCGCGGCTTCTTTGATCCATTCCGTTGACCACTTCACGTATGCTTCTTGATTTTCAAACGTATCCCATTCGGCCTTATTGACATTGTAGGGTGGGTCAGCAAATATCAAGTCAACACTGGCATCGGGCAGAGTCGATAACCATTGCTTTGCATCACCGACCCACAACTGACCATGCTCATGAGAGAAAATGCACTGGGGTTCACGGAATTCAGTTTGATTATCAATGGAACGCAGAGTCATGTGTTTACCCATTCATGCCGCTTTTGACTTAATGGTATCACAGGCAATCCATTAGCGAAATTTTGGGTCGCATAAAATAATAGGCACAGCTCTATACTGTGCCTATCGCCTATTGCTATTATCATGAAAGAGATAGAAATTATTCGGAGACCATCGCGCCCATTAAAGCCTGTTTGATGTGGTCTACATCATCGAAGGGGCCATCGGTGCTGTTCACGATAGCACTGTTGAGACGTAGATAATGGGCTTTCATGGCTTCACGCGCCTTGTCCCGATCACTGAGCGGGTAAAAATATTCGCGCGATTGCTGAATGCGGGTTTCGATGCGTTCGCGGATACGGGCGATATTTTCGGAACGGGTGATGATGATAAAATCCTCGTCATTTAAATGTCCGATAAAGTCCGTATCGTTACCGTGTTCGCGCACTGCATTTCGCACCATTAATGTGACCGCACGCAGGACATCATCGGCAGCGACAAAGCCATAGCGTTCCCGAAATTCACTCAGACTGTTAATTGCGATGAGCAGCAGCGCCCATTTATCTTCTGAGACGCTCAGCGCATCTAATTTTTCATCGACCATCGAGCCTTCGGGCAAGTCGGTCACGGGGTTGACGAAAGGCTGCCGTTCGGCGCGCCCAATGGCATTCCGCACCCGCAGACGCAGTTCCTGAATATCGAATGGCTTGGTAATGTAATCGACCACGCCCAATTCCAGCCCTTGCAATTTGTCCACGCGGTCTCGCTTTTCGGTCAAAAAGATAATCGGGACATCCTGCGTTTTGCGCTGCCCGCGTAAGCGCCGACAAATTTCGTAACCATCAATATCGGGCAGACGAATGTCCAGCATAATCAGGCGGAGATTTTGCTCCTGGCTAATGCGAAGCGCCTCTTCCCCCCAGGCTGCGGTGAAAACCTCGTAATCTTGCACTCTGAAATAGGCATTTAACATTTCGGATAAGTCGAGGTCATCTTCCACAATCATAATTTGCGGTTTTTCTTCCATTA
>CAZTLI010000212.1:0-3184 GCA_964614375.1 uncultured Anaerolineaceae bacterium | reverse complement strand
CCTAAATAGACGCGATCCCCTATCGGCAGGCCGCGAAAAGCCGGGTCCTGCACGCCCTTGAGCGCACCAAAATCTTTCAACCCCCGCCCAAAACTCGCGCGGCCTATTTTGAGCGCCATACCGCGCCCCCCACGCGCACCATACAATTCTTCCAGCGCCTCGCTAAGGGCAGCCAAATAAGCAAAATCAAACTGCCGCGCCATATTCATGGGCGGCGGGCCTTCCATAACCCCATCTAACCCCGCGAGTTCAATCAAACCCCGTACAGAGGATGGACCCATGACCTCCTCCATAGCTGATAAATAGGCGGCGGCGAGGCGGTTTGGATAATAAAAGCCGCTGGGTTCAGACACGAGGTTGAACTTTCTGTACTGTGACGACAGCCAACCAGCCGCGCGATTTTAGTCGGCTTATAGGACAGCCACGTTCATTGCCGGGCAGACGGGTGCTGAGCATGACTGGTGATTGGCAGCCAACACGACCCCGCGACCCTGTTCTACAGGAGCTTGGTGAGGTCGTCTACCGCCCGATTCACATCCAACAAAATCAGGCCTAATTTCGCGTCTTTACGTGCCAGTACGGTCAGCACAGCCTCTTCACCGACAGCGGTTAAGATGACATAACCATCTGTCCCTTTGACGTTGACCTGATCGAGTTCACCGCGTCCCAGTTCGCTGGAGATTCGTTCGCCCAGCGACAACATCGCCGCAGACATCGCGCTAACGCGGTCTTCCTCAATATTCCCTGAGAGGGAAGACGCCATACTGAGACCGTCTACGCTGACAATCGCAGCGCCTTCCACATCACCAGAACTTGCCTGTAAATCACGCAGGCGTTCTACGAGTTGCTCGGTGCGTGTCTTGGACAAAATCGTTCTCCTGTTGCCAATTCCAATAGGTCTAATTCAAGTTTTGGGTGTTGATGGGCGCTAAAGAACCACAACTATCCCATACGCATTGTACACTATCTTAGCCAAATCTGCACACAAAAGATTTAAGGATAATGGCAAAGCCGCTATCCGCTTCATGATGGGTTGTGTAGGATTTCACATATCACTGGTGATGGATTGCACTGTGCATTATCGGTTTCCCCCGACCATAATGGCAGTACATCACTCATACGATTTTATCCATCGCGCTCTTGACTATTCACCGTATATCCCGCGAATTGATAAGCACGACAGGAGTGCCTGATGAACCAAAAATCTATCGCCTCTTACCAGTGGTACTGGTGCTAGTGCTGCTGGTAGTTCCGGTTGGCGCGCAAGACACCATCGACGCGCCACCCGATGTACCCATCGTCTATACCATCCTATTTTATTCACCGACCTGTCGCTACTGCCACGAGGTGATTACCTTCCGCCTGCCCGCTATCCGCGCTGAATTTGGCGATCAACTCCAAATTATCATGATCGATATTACAAACACCCAAAACCAGCCTATCGTCGCGGGGATATACCGGCTATACAACATCCCGGACTACCGGCAGGTTGTGCCCATGCTGTTTGTGGGCGAGACCGTCCTCATAGGCGGCAGCGACATCCCCAATAACCTGCCCCATATCGTGCGTCAAGGCTTAGCGGCTGGGGGCATTCCGCTGCCTGCTGTACCCGGTATCGAGGCTTACGCGCCGACAGTCACTCTATCGTCAGCGACAACCGACACCCTCGCCGCACGACTGGCAGCAGACCCGATTGGCAATGCGGCTGCGGTTGGGGTCTTGCTGGTATTGACTGTGAGTGTGGTGGCGGTTGGGCGTTATGGCTGGCGGGGACTGCGTTATGGTGACAAGCTGGCGTTTCTTCAGCATCGGTCATGGCTGCGTCACCCTTACTCACCGCCGCCGGTGCGATGGCGGTGGTGCTCACCCTTTTGATGCAAGAAGCCACCGCCGCAACCACCCTCCCCGTCCTGTTGGCGCTGGGGGTGATGGCGATACTGTTCGCGGTTGTGCTGATGCTGCTGCGCCGTTCACAGGTAGAGGATTGGATGCTGCCCGCGGTGCTGACAGCCGGAATCGGGGTGGCGCTGTATCTGGCGTTCATTGAATTGTCCCAAAGCGAGGCCGCGTGTGGCGCGCTGGGCAATTGCAATATCGTTCAAGCGAGTGTGTATGCCCGCTTGTTCGGTGTGCTGCCCATTGGCTTATTGGGTGTCGTTGGCTATGGGGTCATGCTCACCATCTGGCTGATGGGCAAGATGGGCGGCGCAGAATTCACCAATTTAGCCAACAGACTGCTGCTGATACTGGCATTGCTTGGGGCGCTGTTCTCCGTCTATCTCACCTTCTTAGAACCGTTCGTCATTGGCGCAACCTGTGCGTGGTGTTTAACGTCCGCCCTGTTGATGCTGCTCATCCTCTGGCTGGTCGCACCCGACGGTTGGGCGGCGCTGCGCGGCACAAAACGCCGCACATCCGCTCGCACCTAATCCGCCATCTGAAAAAAACCAGGTGGCGGGCGACGCTGGTAATTTAACCAACTTTTAAACCATATCTGGCGATTTGTTAACATGAGAGAATTACCATCAGTGCTCGTTGCCAATTTGCCCGAATGTTAAGCGCATGTTAAAATTGCGCTGCTAGGCAAGGTTGGAAAAACAAATCTTTCAATTTTTAAGGAGACCCTATTCGATGTTCAAACACAAACGTCTTTTAGTCATATTGACTCTGGCGATCTTTGTCGTCATGAGCCTGATGCCCGCACTCGCGCAAGACCCCACCGAAATCCGTGTGTGGATTGCTTTTACCGATGGTCGGCTCGACTGGACACGGGAACGTGCGGAAGAATTTAACGCGGCATTTCCCGATTATAATGTCGTGATTGAAGGTTATGCGAGTTATGAAGCCTTGTTTGACGCAACAGCGCTGGCGTTTGAGCAGGGCACACAACCCGCCATCGTGCAATACTTCGAGGTCGCCACGCAGGATGCCCGCGACGCCCGCCTGCCCGACGGAACACCCTGGTTCGTGTCTGTCGAATCGGCTCTGGCCGGTCGCGATGAAGTCAATGGCGTGCCCGTTGTATTGGATGACGTGGTGAGCGCCGCCGCAGACTATTACACCCTCGATGGTGAATTCACCTCCATGCCCTGGAACACATCCAGCGCCATTATGTTCAGCAACGCCGACATGCTCGCCGCTGCGGGTATTGATGAAATCCCCGACACATGGCAGGGCATCACCG
>CAZTLI010000211.1:0-9032 GCA_964614375.1 uncultured Anaerolineaceae bacterium | reverse complement strand
CCTCTCAAGAAATAACCATGACTGATAAGCCGGTTGAGGTACTGAAATCAAAACCCGAATCCTCAATGCACATTGGTATGCGGCTCGTTAAAGATAATCTCGCGGACGGATTTGTCACGATGGGGAATACCGGCGCAGCCCATGCCATAGCAACGTTAGGTGTGTTACGACGGATTCCGGGTGTTCGGCGCCCTGCCCTGAGTGGTATTTATCCAATCGCAGGACATCCGATCACATTTCTGGATATTGGCGCTAATGCTGATTCAAAAGTGGATTGGATGGTGCAATTTGCGTTTATGGGGAGTATTTATACACGTTCTGTTTTAGGCATTTCAAAACCGCGTGTGGGCTTGTTATCCAACGGAGAAGAAGAGGGAAAAGGGAATCAACTTATCCGTGATGCTGCGGCAATTTTAAGAGGCGAAAACATCAATTTTGTGGGTAATGTTGAACCGAAAGAGGTCATGACCCACGCTGCGGATGTCATTGTGACTGATGGATTCGTAGGAAACATCTTTGCGAAAACTTTCGAGGCTTCTACAACCTATCTGAGTCAGTTAATTCGTGACGAATTGACTCGCACTGTGTTCTCAAAATTAGCTGCGCTGCTTGCACGCCCGGCATTTAATCGAGTTCGTAAGCGTGCGGACACCTTTGAAGTCGGTGGAGCACCACTACTGGGGGTGAACGGGGTTGTTATAATTGGGCATGGTCGTTCTAATGAAATTGCAATTAAGAATGCAATCCACCAGGCTCGCAAAGCGATACAAACCCGCATAATCGAAGCGATACAAGAAGAATTGGCTAAAGCGCAATCATAGGGCGAATGGAGTAGAGAATGGAATTATTACGCAATGGGCGCCCCAGAGTTGTTGTCACAGGTATAGGTGCCGTCACCGTTCTTGGAACGGCATCGCGCCTCTGGGAGAACCTAAAAGCTGGATGCTCCGGTATCAGCATATTAGAAACGGTTGGGGAAGTGCGTGATTTTGACCCCTCTGAATATATAGACCGCAAAGAAGTTCGGCGAATTGGACGAGCGACGCAATTTGCTATTGCCTCGTCTCTGATGGCAGTTGAGGATGCCGGGCTGACTATAGCGCAGCTTGAAGAACAGGGGGAGCGTGTCGGTGTGACGCTTGGCACAACCATAGGTTGTTTTGAGCTATCTGAGCAGAATACCTATCGTTACAAAACTACCGACTATAGTAAGCCCAACCCTTTGATGATGGTGAACGCCCTACCGAATATGCCCGCGCACTATGTCAGTCGCTATATGCGTGCGTTTGGCCCCTTGAATGCTCCCGCGACAGCGTGCGCGGCTGGGACACAATCTGTAGGAGAATCTGCTGACCTCATCCGCAACGGACGTTGCGATGTGGTAATCGCAGGCGGTGTAGAATCCGTCTTACAAGACTACACGATTGCATCGTTTGATGCCATGAAGGTACTGGCCACAGAATACAATGACAATCCCACCGCTGCCAGTCGTCCATTTGACGCTAATCGTTCAGGATTTGCATTTAGTGAGGGTTGTGGGGTCGTTGTGCTTGAAAGTCTGTCCCATGCTCTACAGAGAGATGCACCAATCTATGCGGAGGTTCTAGGACATGGCGCTTCGTCCGATGCCTATCATATTGCCGCTATAGACCCGGAAGGTGATGGGGCTGTTCGTTCGATGAAATGGGCATTACAAGATGCGCGATTGCCGGTTGATGAATTGCAATATATCAATGCACATGGTACATCAACCGTGTCAAATGACTCGATAGAGACCAAAGCGATTAAAAGGTTGTTCGGTGACCATGCCTACCGCCTTTGTGTAAGCTCAACAAAGAGTATGATGGGACACGCAATGGCAGCATCGGGCGCAATTGAAGCGGTCATCTGTGCGCTTATTGTAAAGAACAGGGTTATTCCACCCACAATTAACTATGAAACACCCGATCCAGACTGTGATCTGGATTATGTGCCGAATGTGGCGCGTGACGTGCCTGATTTGAAATATGTGATGTCAAACAGCTTTGGGCTAGGTGGACAAAATGCGTCGTTGGTCTTCGGGTCAATCTAAGTCCATTAATGCCCGCTTCCAGATAAAAAAACGCATAACAACAGGTTGTGCGTTTTTCTTTTGCCATCAATCAGTATAATAGAGAGTAAGCGGGTATCTAAAAAGGGAGTCTATGCACATTGATCTAGCGGTTTTGGATAAACTGCTGGATAAGCGCGATGTCAAAAAAGCAGAGGTTACGATTGCTAAATACCTTCGCGCGGATCTTTCATCCAGCGATCAGTGTAAGCTGATGTTATATCGGGCACGGGTCCGGTTGTTAGGCGCTCGCCCCGATGATGCGCTGAGTGATTTACAGTGGGTGCAAGAACATTGCAGCAAATTGGCGAATGATGTCAGGTTATTGCAGGTGCTGGCGGATAGTTATTTCTCCCGCTTTGAGCAGGCTACAGTCGGATTTTCAGATCGTAATGATATTACCCATGCTGAACAAATCTACACGCAAATTCTGAGCGATTTCCCTTCCTTTGAGAATGCCGGATGGATTTCCTATCAGCTAGGGCGCATTCACTTAGTCAATAATCGAAGTGAAGATGCTGAACAGTGTTTTCGGCAAGCTTTATTCCAACCCAGTGATGTAACTGCGTTAACAGCTTATTGCTTCGAGCGGTTGGGTTTTACCGCTTACTATGAACGGCGCGACTCCTCGATTGCGCTGAATTTCCTCAACAAAGCGATATATACGTATCCAGCAACAGAAGATACACTTTGGCTTGTTCAAGTATACATCCTCCGAAGCCGCATTCTTCGCTCTTCAAATTATGTTCTGGCACTTGAGTCGGCAGAAAAAGCATTGAATATAGCCAGTAGTGGTCGCCGGGATAATCGTCATGCTTTAGCCGAATCATTATTCGCTGTCGCTGAGGTTCTATCTGAACAGAGCAACCGTGAAAAAGAGCAAATTAATCATATCCAACAGTTCTTGCAGATGAGTAAGCGACCACTCGGAGTCGATGTAACCTGGTCGCGCGCTTATGAAATGCTTGGTGATGCTTATTTTGCATTAGGACAGCATGAAGAAGCGATCAATTCCTATTTTTCTGCGCTTCAATTTAACCCATACCATCCGTGGGAAGTCTCGGTTTATTATCGGATTGCTTGTAGCTACTATCAGCAGAGCAATTATCACAAAGCGATACAGGCGATTGAGCAAGTATTTGAATTATCCCAAACAGATGGACAAGAAATCACCGATTATCGAGTCTATGATGTTTTGGGGAATGCCTACTTTGCTCTGGAGCAATATGATAGGGCGACCGATGCTTATACAAAAGCGGTGCAACTTGCCCCACCCCACGAAAACATAGACAAAACACGCCGTTATCTTCAATTTGCCATGAAATTACGCGAACCGTTATAGGAATTTCTAATGTCAGATGAAACAGTTACGGTAATTGGTGGCGGACTAGCCGGATCAGAAGCGGCATGGCAGCTCGCTAAACGCGGAATCCATGTGAGTCTCTATGAAATGCGCCCAAAGCGACCTACGGGCGCGCATGTCTCAGATCGACTTGCAGAATTGGTGTGTAGCAATTCTCTGGGATCAAAATTGGAAGACCGGGCCAGTGGCCTTCTGCAAGCAGAATTGCGCCTGCTCAATTCGATGCTGCTGGAGGTCGCCGAACATGCCGCAGTTCCGGCAGGTGCGGCACTCGCTGTTGATCGCGAATTGTTTGCCCAGAATGTCACAGAAAAGATTGCCGGAAATCCGCTGATTGATGTCATTCGTGAAGAGGTGGAATTTATCCCAACAACTGCGCCAACAATAGTCGCGAGTGGGCCTTTAACCTCGCCTTCGTTAACACGAGATATTATCGCATTGACGGGACAAAATCATCTTTACTTCTACGATGCGATTTCGCCGATTGTTGCGTATGACAGCATTGATATGTCAATTGCGTTCCGTGCAAGTCGTTATGATCGTGGTGATGATGATTATATCAACTGTCCCCTGACAAAAGCGGAATATGTCCGCTTTGTTGGCGCTTTACAGGAAGCGCCGCTCATCGAACTGCGAGATTTCGAGAAAGAAGACCCACATTTTTTTGAAGGATGTGTGCCAATTGAACAATTAGCTCACCGTGGGGACGATGCGCTTGCCTATGGGCCAATGCGTCCTGTTGGACTGCGTGATCCTCGCACGGGTAAACGCCCTCATGCGGTGGTGCAGCTGCGGCAGGATAATCTCGTCGGGAGCTTATATAATATTGTCGGCTTTCAAACCAATATACGATGGCCTGCTCAACGCGAAATATTGCGAATGATACCTGGTTTGGAAAACGCTGAATTCATGCGTATGGGACAAATGCACCGAAATACCTTTATCAATGCGCCGACACTGCTCCACCCTACAATGCAATTTCGAGAGCGTGAAAACTTGTTTTTCGCAGGTCAGATAACAGGTGTGGAAGGCTATATGGGTAATATTGCAACCGGATTGCTCGCAGGCATTAACTTGGCGCGTTTATTACACCAGCAGTCGCAATGGACACCGCCGCCAACAACGATGCTCGGTGCCCTATCACACTATGTCACAAACGCGAGTCCTTCAGATTTTCAGCCAATGAAAGCGAACTTCGGCATAATCCCACCCCTGGAGAGTCCGGTGAGGAATAAGCGTGAACGATATGCAGCCTATGCCAAACGCGCATTGACCGATCTGAAATCATCCTATTGCTCCCTTAATGACATGCTCGCAATCAGCGAATAGCACGAATTATATGGCTATATCTCTATCAGATAATAAACTTGAGAGAACATTCCTTGTAGGTGCTGCTGTTAAACAAAGTCACCCACTGTTTAGTATTGATGATTCGTTAAGGGAACTTGCGTTATTATGCAAAACAGCCGGATTAGAGGTTGTGGGGCAAGCGTCGCAAATGCTCAACCAGATTGAACCCGCAACCTATATTGGTACAGGTAAAGTTGATGAAGTAAGACAAGCCATATCAGACCATGAAGCAACTGTCGTCGTTTTTGACGACGAATTATCGCCCCGCCACCAGAGAGAATTAGAGAAAATTTTCGGGAGTGAGATTAAACTTCTGGATCGTTCCGCGCTTATTTTGGATATTTTTGCCCAACATGCTCGGACGCGCGAGGGCGCCCTTCAGGTTGAATTAGCGCAATATGAGTATCGTCTGCCGAGACTAACCCGTCAGTGGACACATTTAGCGCGACAAGCAGGCGGCGGAAGTTCACGAGGTGTGGGTGTACGTGGACCGGGTGAGACCCAATTAGAAGTAGATCGCCGCGAAATTCGTCGACGTATCCGCAAATTGTATGAGGAATTGGAGCTTGTGCGCCAGCATCGCCAGCGTCATCGGCAACAGCGCACACTCGCCCAGATTCCCGTTGTTGCACTCGTGGGATATACCAATGCAGGAAAATCAACGTTATTGAACGCGCTGGCAGATGCAGATGTGTATGTTGCTGATCAATTGTTTGCTACTCTTGACCCCACTACTCGGCGTGTGGAGCTGCCCACAGGTCGGGTAATTCTATTTACGGACACTGTGGGATTTATTCAAAAATTACCAACAACCTTGATTGCAGCTTTCCGTGCCACATTGGAGGAAATTTTAGAGGCGGACTTGTTGCTACACGTAGTAGATGCAAGCCATCCAAATGTCTTGCAACATATAGAAGCCGTTGAGGATACGCTGGCAGAAATTGATGCCGCTTCAATGTCACGTTTGTTGGTCTGGAATAAGTGTGATCTGGGTGCAAATGATACGGAAATTCGTGATCTTGAATCATATGATTCGTATGTGGGACATCTGAATGTGTCGGCACGTACAGGCGAAGGCCTCGAAACTCTGTTAATTATGATAGATACTGAGTTGGCGAAACTCTCCAAATCCGTTACACTGCTGTTGCCATATGATAGGGGTGATTTAGTATCTATGTTGCATCGAAATTCAACCGTTATTGAAGTTAACTATCTATCTAATGGTGTCGAAATTCGCGTGAATCTACCTCCGACGATGTTCAAACAATTTCAACAATACCTTATTGAAGGCTGACTCATATGTTTAAGCGCATTGATCGTTCTCAATTCTTGTCAAAACTGTTAGAGCGGCTATCGGGTTTATTGGCACGTCAGCGTGGGTTACCGATTCTGATTGGTATTGTGTGTGTGGTAATTGCGTTTGTTTTGCAACTAATAAATTTTGCTGTGGGTTCACGTTTAATCGAAATAGTTGCTACTGTGCTGCATAGCGGGGGTGTTTTGGTTGCTCTGATTGGTATTTTGTTGGCAGAACCGCTAGGTCGATAATGGTGTTCTGCTACCGGGTATGTTTAACCAGATTATAGACAGTTAGAGCAACCAAAACACATTGTGCTGTTTAATTTTGAGTATTACTCACGAGGTCTACCCAGTAGATTTCTGGTCGGAAAATGGAATGGACAAATAGCCGCATATCCGGGGAAATCGTTAACCCGGCTAAGGGGGCGGCTAACTCTGTATAGACGACAATTTCTATCTGGTCATGTGTACAACCGGTATCGCGACATTCCTCAGGATTAATCCGTCCAACGACGCCTCGTGTCCCCAACGAATAGGTGAAGTATAGGTAATTATCCGCAGCCATTACCAGGTTTGAAGTGTTTTGCAAGCCACTTACAAGGGGCTGTGGTGTGATGTTTGTCTCACCTGTTTCAACAGCATCGCGTTCGATCCACTCGATAGCTCTTCTGGCGCTGCCATTGTTTGCAATGTAGATGTATTCATCATCAACTACTATGCCTGTAGGGGCACGTAGGCCGCTGATGACAGTAGTATTTTGACCATTTCTGTTCACTCTGGAGACAGTGTTTGTTAGAAGATTCGTGACGAGGAAGTGGTCGCTATCGAAATAGGCGATTCCCCATGGGCCGTCCAGGTTGGTTGCGATGGGTATAGGTGCGCGATTTCTATTGACTCTAAACAAGGTGTTGGTGTCGAAATCGGGGACCCATAACTCGATTTCTGTGCTGTTGATGTTTTCGATGTAACTGGTGTGTGCGTTGCGGATGCCAAAGATGTAGGTAATTGTGCTTCCACTTTCGGCGTTTATTTCGTAAATTGTCCAGTCACCATTACAGATGGCATATAGGTTGCCATCGTGCCATGTGATTCCATTTGGGCGTTGTACGTTTCCTGTTAGGACAGTTAGATCATCCTGTGTATATGCTATGAAGTCAGGTGTGCTTATTTGTGGTGGTTGTGTTTCCCGTTGCTCTTGTGTGGGTTCAGGTGTTGTCTGTGTGACCTGTGCGCCTGGGGTTTTTGATGGTACGTCTGTGGGTGTGGGTTCTTGTGCAATGGTTTGTGTTAGTAGTGTTGTAATTAGGATAATTGTTGTGGTTATGAATGTGAGGTGAACGACGTTTATTTTGGTTTTCATGGATTGTCTTTCTGTTATGAGTATGTGTGGGTTTATTGACTATGCGAACTACTTGTTGCAGCAATTTGATAATCAATGGGTACCGTGAGATAAAATGATGTCCCAACTATTTCATTTTCAATCCACACTCGTCCCTTATGATTTTCAGCAACAGTACGAACCAGACTTAAACCAAGACCAGAACCACTGACGTGCTCAACACCTTCCTGTCGCCCCCTAAAGAAACGGTCGAATACCTTTGAATGGAGTTCTGTAGGAATGCCTATTCCTGTATCCCGAATTCTGAACAAAATTTCCCCATCTTTTTCCGATGCTGAAATCCAAATCTCGCCCCCTTGTGGCGTAAATTTAATTGCATTTTCGATGAGATTAGTCATCGCACGTACAAATTGTTCAAAGTCGCCGGAAAATTGTCCAATATCGGGCTTGATCTCGGTATGAATCTGAATCCCTTGATCTTGAGCAAGATATGCAATTTCATCAACAGCCGTCTGTACTATCTCGTCAGGTCTACAAACTTCGCCAGAGACAGGGCTTAATTTTACCCGTTCAAGATCGAGTATGCCGCGAATGATTCGATTCATACGGTTAAGCTGTTTCTCAATGGTATCAATTGATAAAAAGACTTCAGAGTTGTTTATATCTGTAATCATACTCAGATCATCACGCAGAAGGTCAATATTTGCGATTGCCGCTTGCAACGGATTCTTTAAGTCATGACTGGTCATTCTTACCATTTCACTTCGAATCCGATTAAGTTCAATAAGTTGTGTTACATCGTTGAGTACCGCAACCCACCCTGCTGGTTTAGGTTGCCCAAGCGACGCAAGATGACAAAGATATATTTTGTCATCTAAGTTGACCTCGCATACATAGCTGCCCTTGTGTTTAAGATTAGTTATAACTTCTCGATAGCTAACAGGCAATAATGATTTTACCCATTCGACATTGAGATGTTCTGGCAATCCATTATCGTACTTAAGCAGCAATTTTCTCGCGGCTGGATTGCTAAAAATGAGGCGGAAGTTACGATCTATGGCAATGACCGGACTTTCTGTACTGACAAGTACCGTCTCCAGTTGACTGCGCGCAGTCTCAACGGCGTCTGTAAGTTTGCGCTGCTCGTTAAAAAGTGTGACGTGCGAAATAGCGACTGCCGCCTGTGCGCCCAATAATTCCAGTAGATGTACTGCATTCTTATCAAACATGCGTCCTTGCAACCCGGAAATCACAAGTAGAATGCCAACAACCTCTCTGTCATAGATAAGAGGTGTACAAATCACAGACCCAAAAGTGTCGCGTGCGAGCGGTAAATCGTCCTTTCCAGTCCAGTCGCGCCGGTAATTTTGAAGATAAATCGTCTTTTGTGTGAGCGCGGCTGTACCAACAATTCCCGTGCCCAATTCGACTTCATGGTTGATATAGCTAATTGGCAGGTTATAAACCGTTGCGAGTTTTAATTTTGCATCTGTCTTAAGGAAAATTGCTGCGGCATCCGTGTTTAGCCACTGTGCGGCTTGTGAAGCGATTTCACTTAGAACGGTGTCGGTGGCAATTCGACTGGTAATAGC
>CAZTLI010000210.1:0-9082 GCA_964614375.1 uncultured Anaerolineaceae bacterium | reverse complement strand
GCATCGTTGTTGATTTTTATTGTCGGACTTGCCTTTGGCGTGCTGCGACAGCGACGCAACACCAATACAGCAATCATTGCCCATTTTGTGTATAATTTCATTCCGTTCCTACTGTTATCCATCGCCAGTACACAGGTAATCTAAATATGCGGCATTTTCAAACTGTATTGTGGTTGGCGTTAATTGGCCTGGTGTGTGTCTGGTCAAGCAGCGTTAATGCACAAGATGAACCCCCGACGCCTACGGCAACGCCTGATGTGCCGGAGCATATTTTTTCGTGGTCAGCGCAGGTGCTGTTTCCGCAAGCGGTACGCTTCACCATAACGATAGACCGACCTCGAACTCAGATAACTGCCCTGACACTCACGATTGTTCCTGAAAATCGTTCGCCGGAAGTGATAGATGTGCCTTTAGGGACGAGTGTGATTTCGCCTGTGGATGCGGCATTCACAGAATTTGCGGTAATTTGGGAGACACCGATTACCGGCTTGCCGATGTTTAGCGCCATTGAGTATTCGTGGCAGGTGGTCACCACACAGGATGCGGTTGCGACGGTGCCCGGCGCTGTCGAATTTACAGATGCGCGAACACAATGGATTGTGGATGAAGACCCGGATGGCGTGTTGAATCTGGTGATACCCGCTGACGGATTATCAGCCCGTTCGATTCGTAATGGTGTACGTCCGACTTATCAGCGGTTAGTCGAAAATACAGGGCGTGATACGTCCCTTACGGCAATTCTTTTCAATACGCAAATTCCTGTTGGATGCGCTCGAAATGACGCGGGTGAACCCGTTATCATCGTCAATTTTGTGGAGGGTGGCGAAATTCCTTGCGATTTGAATCGCGCTCAGGCGGTGTATCGGGCTAGTGATATGACCGTCATGGAATATACCGTGGCTGGTGGTCTAGTCCAGGTACAGACGACATTGATCGACTATTTTTTTGATGCGTTGTATACCCCGATTTGGCAAGCGAGCGATGTGCCTGTCTGGTTCAGGGCGGGGCTGCGACAGTTCTATTCACCTGTGTCTCACAGCAATCTCTTGCCGATTCTGCAAACCGCGGGTCGTGCGCGTGGTTTATTGAGTCTGGATGCAATGAATCTTGAACCCACTGCTACGAATACCGAACTCTGGCAAGCCCAAAGTTATGGTATGGTGCTGTTCATCGCCGACGAGATAGGTGTACCCGCTTTGTTTGAACTGGCACGCGAAGCGCCGGGTGCAGAATCATTCGCCGCTGCATATCAATCGGCAATGGGACAATCGCTGGAATTGTTAGTGGTCCAAATGCAGAACTGGCTGTTTACGGGCGGGATCGAAGGCGTATTTGCTTATTCCATGTATGCCGCCGATGCGACGCCGACCCCCGAACCCACGCGCACATTTACGCCGTTTCCACCCACGCCCACATTTACAGCTACGGTAACTTTGACACCGACCAACACGCCAACCCATACGCCAACAGCCACAGTGACCGGTGTCTTATCGCAAACGCCGCTGCCGTCACTGACTCCATCTGATACACCCGCGCCGCCAACGCCATCGAATACGCCGCGTCCAGCGGGCAGTGTGGTCGATGCGCCACCAACAGCTCAAACAAGTCCCGATACCCTGCCACCCAACATCTTATTGGCGGCGGGTATCATCGTGATTGCCGCGCTTGTGGCTGTGGTACTCCTGCGTCGTTTGCGCTAAGGATGATAACCAGTGAATCTGTATGCACTGACTCAAGATGAACTCATATCACTCCTCACTGATTGGGGTGAACCGAAATTTCGCGCCGGGCAGGTGCGGAAGTGGCTGTATGAAAATCCTGTTGACTCGTTCGATGCGATGACCAATTTGCCGAAGACACTGCGCGAACGTTTGCAGTCGGAGACTACATTAGGTACGTTGACCCTCGAAGCGGAGCAGGCCAGTTTGGATGATACGGTGAAGCGGTTGTATCGCCTGCCTGATGGACAGTTGATTGAGTCGGTATTGATGCACTATGACGACCATCGCCGGACAGCCTGTATTTCGACTCAGGCGGGCTGTGCGTTAGGCTGCGTCTTCTGTGCAACAGGGCAGATGGGCTTTGCCCGTCATTTGACATCGGCTGAAATCTTTGAGCAGGCTCTGCACTTTGCTGCACTACTGAACGCACAGGGAGAACGGCTCAGTAACGTTGTGCTGATGGGCATGGGCGAACCGTTCCACAATTACGATGAATCGCTGGCAGCCATTCGCCGCCTGATGGATGACCTCGGCATTGGCGCGCGGCATATCACCGTTAGCACAGTTGGTCTCGTGCCACAGATTCGCCAGTTTGCGGACGAAGGTTTACAGGTGCGTCTGGCGATTAGTCTGCACGCGGCGACGGATGAAGAACGTTCTGCACTGCTGCCGATCAATAAACGCTGGCCTCTGGCGGACTTGCTCGAAGCCTGTAATTACTATATCCACAAGACCGGACGCCGGGTGACCTTTGAGTGGGCGGCGATTGCGGGACAAAATGATACGCCGGAACAGGCACGGGCACTCGGCAAACTGCTGCAAGGGATGTTGTGTCATGTCAATATCATCCCCCTCAATCCGACAGGCGCGTATTCCGGCAGTCCAGCGGCACAGGAAGCGATTGATGCGTTTATTCGTATCCTCGAAGGGTATGGCGTCCCGGCGACGGTGCGCGTGCGGCGCGGCATCGACATTGACGCGGGCTGCGGTCAACTCAAAGCGAAGGTCATCGGCGTAGATGAAATCGGCTGAAATGCGAAAAGTGTACTTATGATAGAGGCAAAAAGGTGGTGAGCCGATGCCTATCTACTTTCGCGACAATCAATTTCGGGGCGTGAATGCCCATCTGCATGACGACGACTCGGTGCCATTCGACTTTGGTGCGGTCTATAACCACACATTTGCTGCCAATAATGTGTATGGCCGGCGATTGGTCGATTATGCAGCGCTGCCAGAAGGCTTTGACACGTATGATGAAGAAGACCAGCGGCGGATTCGTGCGCGCATGGCTGTGGCGGCAGAAGCACATCAATCAGATTAGATCATGCAGACCAATTTTCAGGTTGTGTCCCCAAAGCTGTTATAATCCCCGTTGTTACAGATAGTGTTACTCAAGTGAATAGTGAGGGACTGTGATGGAGTATGTCAATCTTGGCACTACGGGTCTGCGTGTTTCGCGCATTTGTCTGGGGATGATGACGTATGGCTCGAAACGCTGGCGCGATTGGATATTGAACGAAGAAGAGGGACGACCTTTTGTCCATCGTGCCTATGAAGCGGGCATTAATTTTTTCGATACAGCCAATGTCTATTCAATCGGAGTTAGCGAAGAAATTACCGGACGACTGCTGCGTGAATGTGCCAGCCGGGACGAAGTCGTGGTCGCGACTAAAGTATTCTTCCCGCTGGGACGAAAGCCCAATCAGGGCGGCCTATCGCGCAAGCACATTATGGATGCGATAGATGCGTCGCTCAAGCGGTTGGAGATGGATTACGTTGATTTGTATCAAATTCATCGCTACGACCCGAACACACCGATTGAAGAAACGATGGAAGCCCTGCATGATGTCGTCAAAGCGGGCAAGGCGCGTTATATCGGCGCGTCCAGCATGTATACGTGGCAGTTCGCGCAAATGCAGTTCGTGGCGGAGCAAAATGGCTGGACGAAATTCGTGTCGATGCAGAATCACTATAATCTCGTCTATCGCGAAGAAGAACGCGAGATGAACCCGTTCTGTGTGGCGACAGGTGTCGGACTCATCCCCTGGAGTCCTCTGGCGCGTGGTTTTCTGGCGGGCAATCGCACCCGCGACAAAAGTGGCGAAACCTCTCGCGCAAAGACCGATGACTTCGCCCACAATATGTACTTTCAGGATGCAGATTGGGATGTAGTTGACCGTGTGAAGGAAGTCGCCGGGCAGAAGGGCGTCTCTGCCGCACAAATTGCTTTGGCGTGGATGCTGCATAAACCCGGTATTAGCAGTCCCATCATTGGCGCGAGTAAAATGTACCAGCTCGATGAGGCCATCGCCGCCACCGACATCGAGATGAGCGCGGAAGACATGGCCTATATCGAAGAACCCTATGTCCCGCACGCGATTTTAGGACACAGTTAAACCACAATTTCAGGGTGGATTGACGCCAAAAATGTTTTCGTGCTATGCTGTGATGGCGATATTTTGAGCTAGAAAGCACAACTCATGGAAAACATGGCACGTCCGCCCTGTTAATCCGTAAACCTCACATTACGCATAGATGACCCTGAGGCCCTCCGGGTCTGTTTTGCGTTTTTCCGCTTCAAGAAAAAACCCGCACCCGAAGAACTTGACGGTGCCTGACGCAGCTACACAGTGGCAGAGTGTAGTCGTGCCCGCGCGCCGCCTTCTGTTTTGTCTCTTTCCACACTTCGACAACACGACAAAACAGGAGGCAAAAAATGGAACTCATCCGAGGCAAACAGACCTCGTATATAGACGCATTGGCGTTTGCACGCAAGACAATTGGATACGACGCGCTTCATATCGACATTGGCACAGGCGATGGACGCTATGTTCAGCATGTCGCGCAGACCTGCCCAGAGACATTTGTGATTGGTATTGATGCCTGTCGTGAGAATCTGAACAAGGTTTCGCGGCGCGCGCCGGAGAATGCGTTGTTCGTCATTGCCAGCGCGCAGGCTCTGCCATCACCATTGTATGGTCTGGCGAATCACATCACGATCAACTTTCCGTGGGGCAGTTTATTGACCGGGCTGCTGGATGATGACCCGGACTTGTTGCACGGACTATCACAAATTGCGCGTCGTGATGCTGAATTCGATGTGCGGTTGAATGGTGGCGCGCTGGCGGAAGCGGGTTGGTCGTTAGAGGCGGGTGCAGATCGCGTGCGCCGAGTATTAGACTCGCATGGATTTGTTATGTCATCACCAGCGCGTTTAGCAATGCACGACCTGCGAACCTGTCCAACGACGTGGGCGAAGCGGTTGGCCTATGGACGCGACCCGCGCGCCATCCATTTGCGTGGTCAAAGGCGCGCATAGCTAAGCCTTATCAACGTTACATCAGGGGCGAGACGTTCGTCCCTGATTTTTGTTCGCTGATGTTACACACTATCAGATTTTCAAGGCGTTGTCGTCGTTTGTGTAGTTATCGTGGGTGCTGGCTGTTAATCCACAACAAAAAAGAGCGCCTTACGACACTCTTCATTTATAGTGTGGTGCGGATTCGCATTTTATTGCTGGGCATCGGCATCGGACAATATATCGACCTCGATCATTTCCTGTTCTTGAAGCTCAGACGGGTGCGGTGGCATCGTGGCTTGACCGCGCGGTTGATGATTGGTGCGGACGACTTCGTTGATACCATTGCGGACGGTATTCAAATTCTTGAGCAGATGTTGTTCCAGATGCGCCAGCACCTGCGCGACATACTGGTCGGCTTCGCCGGTGATACGCAGGGCTTCTTCGCGGGCCTTGTCGATGATGCCTGCTGCGCGGGATTGGGCCATCTGCACGGTTGATTCGCGGTCAATGAGTTCTTTGCCTTTTTCACGCGACTGTTGCATAATGCGCGCGGCTTCTTCATTGGCTTGTGCCAGTACGCGGTCACGTTCGGCCAGAATGCGCGCCGCCTTTTCAATTTCTTCGGGAATGGAGATTCGCATCTGGTCGATAATTTCCAGTGCGCGCTCCTCGTCAACCATTGTATATTTTGTCCCAAAGATGTGCCGCCCTTCGTCAATTAAATCTTCGAGGCGGTCTACCAGATGTTGAATATCCATCGGCTTCCTCCGTGGTTGTCCCCCGTATTCGGGGCATATTAAGGGTGATGACTAGTCGCCGAAACGGTTTGATAAAGCCTCGGCAACATAGGGGGGCACCATGCTGCTCACATCGCCGCCCAGTTCCGCGATTTCTCGTATTGTACTGGAACTGATATAAATGTGCTTCTCGTCCGCCATGATAAAAACGGACTCGATGCCGGGCGCGAGTTTTTTATTGGCAAGCCCCATACGAAACTCAAACTCAAAATCACCAAAGACGCGCAGGCCACGAATGACCGCCATCGCGCCAATGGCCTGTGCATAGTTTACTGTTAAACCTGAATATTTCGCAACTGAAATGTTACCAAAGTCCTCAAATGCCCGGTCTGCGAGCTTCATTCGCTCTTCAACGCTGAATAGGAGCGTTTTTTTGGGTTCGCCATAAACCGCGACGACCACTTCATCAAATAAATTCGCCGCGCGAATCGCGACATCGATATGCCCGTTATGAATCGGGTCAAGTGTCGCCGGATAGAGGGCTTTACGAATCATGCCATCCTACTCCAAAATGGTGTGGCAACAAAATAATAAATTGATGCCCGATGATGCCGCTTCGATGGATGTTCTAACTCACATCCGAATCAGGATTATGCAGCATACGGACGCGCTGCGCCAACAAACGATGTTCAGGCTGATTGAGTTCCGGGTCTTCTTCATAGATGGTGCGGGATTCCCGCTGCGCGATTTCGACCAGTTCGGGCGTCATCAATTCCGCCAGAATCAATTTGCGTCCACCGCTTTGCCGTGTGCCGACCAGATCGCCCGCGCCGCGCAATTTCCAGTCAATTTCGGCGAGTTTGAAGCCATCATCGATATTTTCCATCGCTTGTAGACGCTCGTTCGCTTCGGGCGAACTGGAATCTGGCACGAGCAAACAATACGATTGGTGTTCGCCACGCCCGACACGTCCCCGGAACTGATGTAACTGTGCCAGGCCGAAGCGATTTGCGCCCTCGATAATCATCACACTGGCGTTGGGCACGTCCACTCCCACTTCGGCAACAGAGGTGGTGACCATGACATCGTATTCATGATTGGCGAACGCTGCCATGACCTCATCTTTTTCGGTGGGTTTCATACGTCCATGCAGCAAACACACACGATAGCGGAAAAAGACCTTGCTCAAACGTTCAAACGCCTCTAATGCGGATGCAGCCTCTATCTTTTCTGATGCCTCAACCAATGGATGCACAATAAAGGCTTGCCGCCCCTGTTCGAGTTGAGATTCAACGAAACTGTTGATGCGTTCGCGGGCGACGAGTTCCACCACACGGGTTTGGATCGGTTGGCGTCCCGGTGGTTTTTCATCGAGTATCGAGAGGTCGAGGTCGGCATAAATCGTCAAGGCCAGGGTGCGCGGAATGGGCGTCGCGGTCATGACTAATAAATGTGGATTTGTGCCTTTGCCGCGCAGCGTTTTGCGTTGTTCCACACCAAAGCGATGCTGTTCATCAATCACCACAACCGCGAGGTCTTTAAATTCAACGCGATCTTGAATTAGCGCGTGCGTGCCAATGACCATATCAATCGACCCGTCCGCCATACCGCGATAAATAGATTCGCGTTCCGCCGGGTTGAGGGCGCTGGTCAACAGGGCAATCACGGGTTTATAGCCATCGTTCAGCAGCGAATCGGGCATGCTATCGACCAGCGCAGTGATACCCCGATAATGCTGCTCCGCCAGAATGCTGGTCGGGGCCATAATCGCCGACTGCTTACGATTAGCATACGCCATCGCCATCGCGACAGCAGCGACGGCGGTTTTGCCCGCGCCGACATCGCCCTGTAATAGGCGATTCATGGGCAGCTCACCCGTCACATCGCGCCGGATGTCGGCAATGGCGCGCTGTTGGGCCGGCGTCAGCTCAAAGGGAAAGACACGGGAAACGAAGGTTTCCAGAAAATCGTCTGTGACCTCTAGCGGCTCGCCGGGCACACGCTGCCACTCAAACCGATTGGCAAGCACAGCCAATTGCAGCAGCAGCAGTTCATCGAAAATAAAGCGGCGGCGCGCATGTTCCAGATGATCCATACTTTCGGGAAAGTGGAGATTTTTGAGCGCCCACCCTAAATCACCCAGATCGGCGCGTTCAAGTGTTGCTTCCGGGATATAGTCGGGGATGCGTTCCGCCCAGTAATCGACAACCCGTTTCATCAGACGGCGTAGACTACGCGCTTTGAGATTGCCCACGAGAGGATAAACGGGCACGATTCCAGTCGTGTGTAGATTTTCGTTATCCAGTTTTTCCCATTCGGGATTGGTCATTTGTAGGCGATTGCCGAAAATCGACGTTTTGCCGCTGAGGACGATTTGTTCGCCTTTGCGAATGGTGCGGATGAGGAAGTGCTGCCCAAAGAACAAGACCAACAATTGCGCCGAGCCATCGTCTATCACCATCACAAAGTCTTTGCGTCCGTTGCGTCCGACGCGGACTTCGGTTTTGATGACTGTCCCGATAATGGTGACCACCTGTTCAGGCTGCAAACGGCTGATATAGGTCAATTCGGTGTAATCATCATAACGACGGGGCAAATAGAACAGTAAATCGTTAATGGTCTCTATACCAGCGGGTTGTAAATCTTCGGCTAGTTTGTCTCCTACGCCGCGAATGGTGGTGACTGACGCCTTGAGACCGCGCATAATGTCGGCGGCTTCGTCCGGGTCGATTTGTGGGCGGGGACGACGTGGCGCGCGGGCCAGGCGTGGTTTAGGCGCGATGTCCATTTGCCCACCGGTTGGTGGGCGATTGCCAGCTCGATTGTCTCGACGCGGTGATTGCGATGTGCTTCGAGGCTCTTTAGGCCGGCGCGGGTCTTCTGGCTTTGATTTGCGAGGTTGTTCGGCGACTGCTTCTGGTTTTGTGTGGTCGCGCGTTTTGGTCTGCTGCGGGGCTGTTTGTTCAATAAATTCATGCGATTCACTGGTATATTCTTTTTCTTTTTCGCGGTATTCTGGCGGCGGCGGCACGCGCCCGGTGATGCGGTCTAGCATGTATGACACTTGTTTGTGCCGTTCGGTTTTATTGTCTACGTCGCCGTATTCCGCCAATAACGCGCCGATTTCATCAACGAGGGCATGATGCTGGGGGATGCGTGCCTGTGCGTGTGCCTCTTTCATCCAGTTATTGCGATAGGCGCTAAATCCGCCAATGACTGCGGTGTCTTTATACCCCTGTTCGCGTTCGAGCTTCAGGATTTTGATGAGCGTTTCTAGTGCAGATGCCATAGGTATTAATTTCTCCAGCGTTGGCTCAGGGGAG
>CAZTLI010000209.1:0-9110 GCA_964614375.1 uncultured Anaerolineaceae bacterium | reverse complement strand
TCGCCAGCCAGCGGTCACGCGGTGTCGGTTGACCGCCGCGCTGCAAATGCCCTAATACCGTCACCCGTACTTCAGCCTCAACACAACCAGTCAGCAAACCGCCAACATAGTGACCCATGCCACCCAATCGCTGCTGATCACTGGCGTCATAATACAGCGCCGCGCCACCAACCGGATGCGCGCCTTCAGCCACCACTATCAAACTATATTGGCGACCTGTGACCTTAATGGCTTGAATTTTCTGGCAAACGACATGGATGTCAAAGGGAATTTCGGGGATTAGGATGGCGTCTGCCCCGCCCGCTATGCCAGCAAATAATGCAATCCACCCGGTATCGCGACCCATCACTTCCAGCACCATCACGCGATGATGACTTTCGGCAGTCGTTTGCAATTTTTCGAGGGCTTCCGTCGCGGTGTGTATCGCCGTATCAAAGCCGAAGGTGACATCTGTCGCGCTTAAATCATTGTCGATGGTTTTAGGCACACCGACAATTGGCGCGCCCATTTGCACCAGCTTATGCGCGATTGCCATGGTGCCGTCGCCACCCGCCACAATCAGCGCCTCTAAATGTAATTCATTCAGACGCTCAATCGCTTCATGTGAGACATCTATCAATTCAACACTCCCGTCCGATTTTTGGACAGGTCGTGCGAAGGGGCTGCCCCGGTTCGCCGCCCCCAGAATCGTGCCACCACGCGCCAGCAAATCACGAACCCCATTCTCCGTCAACTCAATCGTCGGCTTGCGCGCCAGCAGACCATCAAAACCTTCGCGTATCCCAACCACTTCCCAGCCGTATTGCTGCGTCGCGGTCAACACAACTGCGCGTATGACCGCATTAAGACCGGGCGCATCACCGCCACCTGTCATCAAGCCGATTCGCTTCGCCATAAATGTCTACGATCCCGTTGCGCCGACAAATCGCTGCCAGTTCGTGCCGCCACGCGCCAGACTAAACAGACTGCCATCGGGCGCGCCGATAAAGGTTGTGCCATCCGGTGCGCGCTGAATGCTCACACTGTAGGGTTGTTCCCACTCCATCGTCGCCCAACCAATACGATCCCGCACCACCTGATTATTGCGCCACAACATGCCAAATCCACGCCGCGGCTGCCAGGTATTAGGAAACGGTGAATTGAGATAGTCGCCAGAGAATTCGGGCATCCCCTCTTCAAAGGTATCGCTATAAAACTGCCAGCGCGGTTGGAAAGTATCGTTATACATGATGTAAATCGTGTCTTGCACTTGCAACCAGATCATGTAGCCGTTCTGAAATTCCTGATATACACCCTGACCAGCCAACGGCGCGCTCAGCGGACAACTCGCGGGACGGGGTTGGATGAAAAACCATGTACTATCGCACACTTGCGGAATGGGTTGTGCGACGATTGCCGTCACCGGGATGATGACGCTTGTGGGGAATTGGGGCACTGTCGCCGTCGCCGTCACTGTGATGGTCGGTGTGGGAGTGACTGTTGGCGTGAGGGTCATCGTTGGCGTAAGGGTCGGTGTTTTGCTCGGCGGCAGGGTTGGCGTGACCAGCACAAAATCGGCCTCCACCGTGACTTCATTCAACGACGACACCACTTCCGGTTGAGCAGGCACAAAGGTTGGCGTTGGCGTAATGATTCGTGTCGGAGCGGGTGTGGTTGGTTCAAGCGCCTCTTCACCGATCAAACGCGGCCCGGAAGAGCGATCACTATTGTTCACGCCACACGCCGTTAGCAGGAGTATGGCAATCCCTAACCACAAGCATTGTTGTCGTTTCATAAAGTAACCAATCCGTCGTCAGTCCATTCCCATTCTAGCGGTATTCAGGCGATGTGCAATCCGCTTCCTATTGACCGTCATGCAATCGGTGGGTCAACAGCAGCAATTGATTTGTATAATTTGTATAATGGGACATAATATACAAATCGCGAAGGGAAGGACAAATATGCCCGCCAAAAGTGAAGCAGAAGCCAAAGTCGAGCGCATTACATGGTTTGCACTGGTCGCTGTATTTGCGGTTATTACACTGATTCCTGAAGATTCAGCCGGTTTACCTCACTGGGTCACCCCACTTGCAGGCGGGGCTATTTTATTGATTTCCGGTATTTATCAATACGCGCGCGGGTGGCGCGTGAGCCCTTCAACGTGGATTGCAGGCTCATTATTACTGGTAGCGGCCTATTATAGCAATCAAATTAATCCGAATATTGACATGCTGCCGATTTCACTGCTGATCTTCGCGGCGGTGATTGGAATCGGCGTTATTACAGGTGAAACGTAAGCGCGGATGTCAAAGACTCTATTGTGCAAACTGCTAAAACCCATAAAATAAATCGACAACCTTGCCGGGCGACATCATGCAAAGCGGTACTATGAGTGAACACGTCATATCAGTCGAAGATGTACGCAAACTCGCACTGCCATTAGGCACGCGAGTCATTGCGGGTGATGGTCTGCTGAATCGGCAGGTGACGTGGACAACCATTCTCTATCCAGAAAACGCGGTGCCGACAACGCCACCCCAGGAAGGCGAAATTGTGCTGGTCGCGCCATTAGGCAGTGGACAACCGCGCATCATCAATGATGTCGATGCGATCCGCTGGGCGTCGGACATGAAAGCGGCAGCCGTCGTATTGAGCGACAATGCCTCGCCCACCGCCATTGCCGAAGCCAAAGCCTATAGTATCCCTGTGCTAGCACTCCCCCCCGGCAATCGTATTCGTGTGGTTGAACGCGCGATTGTCAGCCTGCTGGTAGACCGCAAAGGTCAAATCGAACGCCGCGGCACACAAATCTATCGCCAGCTTACCCAAATCTCGTCGCGCAACGAGGGCATGCCTGAACTCATCAATGCCATGGCACGCCTGACCAATAAGGCCGTCATCATTCAAGATAAACGCCTGCGGATTCTATACAGCACCGTGCAGCCGCAGTTGGTCGCGCAGTGGGATGATATTGAGTCATTTCTGAAAAAAGAGGACAACCTGCCAATTGAATTTCAAGACAGGCATCGCGTGAGTGAGGTTGATACCGCTGTGGTGATGCAATCCCTGCCGACGCCGGGACTGGCGCGTTTGGTTTCGCCTGTGATTACCAAAGACATCGGACGCGGCTATCTGACAATTGTCGGGCACGATGAAGACCTTGATGATATTGACCTGCTTGTCTGTGAACATGGCGCGGCAGCCTGCGCGCTCGAAATGGCGAAGGCCAAAGCCGTCAGCGATACCGAAAAGCGCCTGCGGGGCACGTTTCTTGACCGTTTGCTCATCGGCGATGTTAGCCAGCAAGAAGCTATTCGACAGGGAGAACGGTTTGAGCACGACATGATGCAAACGCACATCGCGATTGTGTTGTCATGGCAAGGCGAAAATACCCCGTCAACCCGGCGTCTGGAGACCCTGGTTAATGCAACCATTTCGGCACAAAAAGCGGCGGCACTGGTCTGGCAGCGTGAGCGCGAACAAGAGGTGCTGGTCTTTCATGCCACGTCCCCCAAAGACCCCATCGACAGCAGTCTGAAACTGGCGAATGCGTTCAGCAAAGACATCCGTCGCCAATTCCCACAGCACAAAGTGGCAGTGGGTTTAGGACAAGCAGCGCGCGACATCAATGCGTGGCGCACCAGTTATCGAGACGCAACCCAAGCACTGGAATTAGCAGTCCGTCTACAGGCCGAAACCCCCCTTTATATTGGCGATTTGGGCGTCTATCAACTGATTCTTAGCCTGTCGGATCGTGAAAAATTGAAAGAATTTTGCGAGCGCACATTGGGCACACTCATTGAGTATGATATGCGCCAACATGCTGACCTCATCAAGACTCTGGAAGCCTTCTTCAACTGTCATGGCAACCTCAGCCAGACTGCCGAAGCGTTGATTGTGCATCGGAACACACTGCTCTATCGCATGAACCGTATTAATGAAATTGCAGAGATTGACCTCAATCGTCCAGAGACCCGTTTAGCCCTGCATCTGGCGCTCACCATCCGCCGCTTGTTGGCGTTGAATTAATCGACAATACTCCCGGCAACTGCATTCACCATATAAATGAATTCTCCATTTTAACTTCATATTCCCCCTAATCTGACTCGCCAGACATCCATTTGAAGATTTAATTGTGCAAATTACCACAGACTCGTACAAAAAACCTCAGATAGCCTATCCGATGATTTTGCAGGCACAAGTTGTTACATTAATTGCAAGGAACAACTCCTATTTTGTGAATAAGCAACAAATAACAGTCGCGCACACACTTTATCATCATCCACGCGCACTGTTTTTCGCACTTATGGCAATGTGAGCAGTAAGGTAGAACAAGCTATGGACAGAGACCACAATACGCAGCATCAGTCTGCTCAAAATATCGAAGACCTCCATCCAATCGACACGTCGGAGCGCGATGCGTGCGCGCTTATTTGTGCTGTACGTAAAGGCGGGCAAGCGACACATGGTAATGTGAAACGGACAATTGCTGCACTGACTCGGATGGGGCATCGCACGGGCTACATTAATGGTGAAGGCGATGGTGTCGGCATCCTGACGGATATTCCGCGACAACTATGGACTAAGCGGCTGGCAGAAATGGGCTTGCGTTCTTCCCTCGCGACAGACCGCAATTTCTGGGTCGCGCATGTGATGATTCCAGCCACAGCGCGCACCCGTGCCCAGCACATCGTTGAGGAAATGTGCCGCCAGATTAGCGAAGCCGGATTACACATTCTCATCGACCAACCGGGCATCGTGAATCGGCATGTACTCGGCCCCAATGCCGAAAAGAATGAGCCTGTTTTCTGGCAAATCGCCGGCATCAACGGGCAAGTTCCAACGGCAGAATTAGACACTGCCCTGTTCAATATGCAAGTGCAGCTCGAGCAGGATTTGGATGTGCATTTCGCGTCGTTTTCGTCGCACAGTGTTGTGTACAAAGTGCAGGGTACGGCAGAAATTCTGCGGCGCTATTATCCTGAACTCCGCGACCCGGATTATGCGTCGGCGGTCACGCTCGGTCATGCCCGTTACTCGACCAATACCAACCCCATTTTTGAACGCGCACAACCCTTCGGCTTAATCGGTCATAATGGTGAATTCAATACCATTTCACGTTTTCGCATCGAAGCCGCGATGCTCGGTATTCCGCTTGACCCGGCCAACTCCGACTCACAAGATATAGACCGCGCCCTCCATGCGCTGTGTATGCGGTTCGGGTTGGACTTGATTGAAGCGATGGAATATGTCTTCCCACCCTTTGACCACGACCTGATGGACAATCGGCAGGAAATACAGGCGATGTATGGCGAAATGCGACGCGCCTTCGGGCCATTTGCACAGGGGCCAGCCGCCGTCGCCGCACGTTTGGGCGATTTGTGTGTCTTCAGTGTTGATGCGTTGGGATTGCGCCCTTTATGGTTCGGGCAAACCGAAAAAGAATACTTCGCGACATCGGAACGGGGCGTCTACCCACTGGATGGCATGAGTGATGATCCGAAGCCGCTTGCGCCGGGTGAAAAGGTTGCCCTTCGCATCAATCGTGGCCATTCTGTAGATGTCATGTACTATCCCGACATTCAGCAGCATGTATTCAACCAGTATCGTGCCCGTAACATTCACAATCCAGGACTGCCGGGTGGCGTGTGGGAATTGGATCGTTTGCCGATATATACGTCCGATGAAGCTGCCGGATTGCCACCACACCATGGGACGGGCAATGGGCAACATCACACACAGGGCGGACGACAGGCCATTAGGCAACCTGTGGCAGTTGGCGCAGCCGTCGCCGAAGCCGAAATGCAAGCGACCGTTGTCGAAGCTGTCGCCAACCTCCCCTGGCAGCAAGCCGAAACCGCACTTAACACCGCCACCCTGTCGGCTTTGGGGTGGGAACGCTATCATCTGAGTATCATCACCACCATGGCAGAACAAGGTAAAGAGCAAATCGGTTCACTCGGTTGGGACGGGCCCCTGGCTGCGCTCAGTAAGAATCGGGTGAATCTGGCGGACTACTTCAAAGAAACCGTCGCCGTCGTGACCAATCCCGCGATTGACCGGGAACGGGAAGCTGCACAATTCTCAGCCGAAGTGTTCATCGGCGCACGACCTGATGTTGGCTTTGCTTCCGACGCCGCGCAGACCCTTGTCAGTCTGCAAACGCCGCTGCTGCTGGGTGGACATCCCGCTTTAGGTCATCCAGATGTGATGCGGACGATTGCCAACAACTATGGCACAATGACGCTTGAAGATGTGATGACGTTGTTTGGCGAACACACCCACATCCTGTCTGCTGCGGCGGAAAGCGACGAAACAATTGATGAGGCCATTAGCCGCTTGCAAGCACAGGCAGTCGATGCGGTACGCGCGGGTTGTGCCTGTCTGGTATTGGATGATACCAATCCCTTCAGCGGCGAAACCCTGTGGATAGACCCGCTGTTGGCGACCTCCGCCATTGACCGTGCCCTCCGTCAAGCAGATGGTGGAGGCAATTTGCGACGCCAGACCGGGATTGTCCTCCGCACTGGTGCGATACGTGATCTGCACGATTTGGCGCTGTGTGTCAGCCTCGGTGCAAACGCCGTCGCCCCCTATGCGCTCTATGCGGTTGCGCTGGATATTGCCCCCAAAGCCAGCGCGTCAGAATTAGAAGAGGAACAGATTATTCATTTGCTGAGCAACACGGTCAAAGCTCTGACAGGTGGACTGCAAAAGGTCACGTCAACGATTGGCTGCCATGAACTGCGCGGCTATGGTCACAGTTTTAGCGCGATTGGGCTGTCCAAGGGTGTGGCAGAAATGTTCGGCACACCGAATTATTTCGGTTCTGAGGCGCGGGGTGCAACATGGTCGTTCTTGAAAGCCGACGCAGAAGAACGTGCCCGCGAATTTCGGGGTGAAACCAAAGGGCGTCTAACCAACCCGGATCGCTTCTACCCCAAGATGTGGAAAAAAGCCGAAGATGTCGCGCACGGCAAATTGTCACTAGAAGAATATACCGATGTCCTGCTCAATCTCGAAAGCAGCATCCCCGTATCTATTCGCCATATTCTCGGAGTAAAAGAAAGCGATACGCCAATCGCGCCCGAAGCGGTAGACATCAGCATTGACGGACACACCATGCCTGTGCTCATCAGCGCGATGTCATTCGGCTCGCAGGGTGAACTGGCCTACCGCGCCTATGCAGAGGCTGCGTATCGACTGAATATCATCTGCGTGAACGGCGAAGGCGGCGAACTGCCCGATTTGATGGGCAAGTACCCCAACAATCGTGGACAACAGGTGGCCTCGGCACGCTTTGGTGTAAACGTTGAATTTCTCAATTCGTGCAATCTCATCGAAATCAAAATCGGTCAGGGCGCGAAACCCGGCGAAGGCGGTCATTTACCCGGTTTTAAAGTCACGGAACAGGTCGCGGCAGCGCGTCATACGACACCCGGTGTTGCCTTGATTTCACCCAGCAACAATCACGATTTGTACTCGATTGAAGACCTCGCGCAGCTCATAGATGAACTGAAAACCGCGAACAGCAACGCACGGGTTTCTGTCAAACTGCCCGTTGTGCCCGGTATCGGCATTATCGCGGTTGGGGTTGCCAAAGCGGGCGCAGACATCATCACCATCACCGGTTACACAGGCGGTACAGGCGCGGCGCGTGCCCATTCACTGCGACACGTTGGCCTACCCTCTGAAATTGGTGTCTGGCTGGCACATCGGATGCTGGTCGAAAGCGGTCTCCGTAATCAGGTCGAAATCTGGTGCGACGGCGGTATGAAAAGCGGGCGCGATGTGGTGAAAATGTTGTGTCTCGGCGCGAATCGGGTGGGCTTTGGCACACTGGCGATGGTCGCTGTTGGCTGCACAATTTGTCGCGGGTGTCAGGATGGCACATGCCATGTCGGTATCACCACCCATATCAAGACCGAAGAAGAAGCCAAAATCAAAGGGCTAAAATCATTCCGTCCGCGTGTCTACGAAGAAGCTGTTGAGGGCATTTACAAGGTGTTCACCATGCTCGGTGACGACATCCGCAAATGGACGGCAAAATTGGGCGTCACCCACACCCAGGATTTGGTTGGCCGCGCCGATTTACTGGAACAAATCGACTTGCATGATCGTATCGACCTGACTCCGCTGCTGCGCCGTGTACCCCCTGTCGCCCGTCCATACGCACAACCCGGTGGACGCCGGTTATCCCGTCCGCGCAACACCCTCAGCAAACAAATCACCAGTGTCATCGCTGAAGCCGTGCGCGGTGGTGACTTTGAATTGACTTATGATGACGAACAGGTCATGGCGATGGATCGGGCACTGGGAACGCATCTCGCTGGCGCGTTGTGGCGGGGTAAATTCCCATACAGAGAACATATCGAAGCCCTCAACCTCAGTTTTAGCAACTCGGCTATCCCCGGCAATGGCTTAGCGGCGTTTCTTGATGCACCGATTAATGTGCTGGTCGAAGGTGGCGCACAGGATGGTGTCGCCAAGAGCGCCCGTGCTGGCAAAGTGACAATCCTCAAAGGATTGAACCACAATGGGTTGCGTCTGGACGGGTCTGTCGGCAAGAGTTTTGCCTATGGCGCGCAAGGCGGTCAATTTATCGTACAGGGCAATGCCGACACCCGTGCCTGCATTCGGATGAGTGGTGCCGATGTCATATTCGGCGGACAGGTGACACAACCCTTACGTGACGATCTTGGTGGATTGGGTGCGCGGTCTAATCTCAAAGGTTATGCCTTTGAGTACATGACTGCTGGACGTGCCCTTGTGCTCGGCGATCCTGGTCCCTGGATGTGTGCTGGGATGACAGGCGGCGTGGTCTACCAGCGTATCGACCCACAGGTTAATCTGACAGTGGATGCCATAAGACGACGTATCGCCGCAGGTTCTATCGTAGACATCTTCCAACTGGACGATAAAGGCATTCAAGATGTACACGAGCTATTGAGCCTGTATATCCAAACGCTCGAAGAAAACAACCAGCCCGATGCGGCACAACCCCTGTATGTGCTGCTCAAGCGGCCTCAAGAACACTTCGTCAAAATCGCGCCGCGTTTCAACTAAATTCGCTATTTTCCATCTATGTATCCCTCCTCAAAGCCGCCGGAACGCCCACTCCGGCGGTTTTT